>CBDUII010000303.1:0-3818 GCA_965367285.1 uncultured bacterium | reverse complement strand
AAGTGGGGTATAAAGGGGTGGGTAAACTTGTGACGTTTGTTAAGTAACCGGTTAATAGTTGTAAAGAGGAAGTGGAGCGCAAAGCCGTTGCCGCGTCGATTCAATATGTCCGCGACAACCTTGGAAAGGAATATCCGCTTATGATAAACGGAGGAAAAGTAAATAAAAAAGGGTACGTTGTTTCAGTAAACCCGGCACGGCCTGAAGAAGTTGTGGGACGAGTTTCTCTATCGGATAAACAGGATGTTGAACGTGCTATGGAAGCCGCCATATCCGCGTTTCCCGGGTGGAGAGATTTGACCGCTGAGAAACGGGCTGATTACCTGATACGCGTTGCAAAGCATCTGCGCAAACGCCGGGACGAATTTTCCGCGTGGCAGATCTTTGAAGCGGGCAAAACATGGCGCGAGGCGGATGCCGACGTGGTTGAGGCTATTGATTTCCTCGAATATTACGCGAGAGAAGCATTACGCCTTTCATGTGAGACGAATTTTAATGTTCCGGGTGAAAATAACGTGTACTTCTACCAGCCCCGCGGCGTCGGGGTGGTTATTGCGCCGTGGAATTTTCCCCTGGCTATTCTTACGGGGATGCTGTTTGCTTCTATCGTGTCCGGTAATACAGTAATATTAAAACCATCCTCGCTAACTCCGGTTATTGCCGCGAAGCTTATGGAAGTTTTACGCGAAGTGGGTTTGCCGAAAGGGGTCGTGAATTTCCTTCCCGGTTCCGGCGGTGAAATAGGCGACTATCTCGTAAGTCATCCAAAGGTAAATTATATTGCCTTTACAGGTTCACAGGAAGTAGGATGCTGAATTTATAAATTAGCCGCGGAAGTTCAAGACGGTCAGACACATTTGAAACGCGTTATTGCTGAAATGGGCGGGAAGAACGCCATTATTGTGGATTCCGACGCGGATATGGACGACGCGGTATCAGGGATTATTGCTTCCGCGTTTGGGTACCAGGGACAAAAGTGCAGCGCGGCTTCGCGGGTTATTGCGGTGGGAAATATTCATGATGTCCTTGTTCAACGGTTGGTTGAAGCGGTACGTAGCCTGCGGATCGGGATGCCTGAAGACCCGGGCAGTTTTATGGGAGCGGTTATTGATGAACAAGCAAAGAAAAAAATCCAGAACGCTATTAAAGATGGAAAGCAGACAGCGAATGTTGCCTTAGAAGTAAACGTTAATTCTTTAGGAAAAGGTTTTTTCGTGGGGCCGACGGTTTTTGTGAATGTTCCTCCGGAGAGCGATCTTGCCCAAAAAGAAATCTTTGGTCCTGTATTAGCTGTTATGCAAGCAAAAGACTTTAAAGAAGCTCTGGATATCGCGGGCAAAACGTCTTACGCGTTAACAGGAGGCGTCTATACCCGGAGTCCGGAAAATATGGAGCTTGCGAGACGGGAATTCAGGGTGGGTAACCTCTACTTCAACCGGAAGATTTCAGGGGCTATTGTCGGACGCCAGCCGTTTGGCGGGTTTAAGATGAGCGGCATCGGCAGTAAAGCGGGTGGACCGGATTATCTGTTGCAATTCATGGAACCCCGCACAGTCACTGAAAACACATTTCGCCGCGGCTTTTCACCTGAAGAAATAACATGAAATCAGCTTTCAGCTATCAGCATGCAGCAAAAAAGAGTAGCAAACCATAATTTGCCTGGTCCTAAAGAAAGTGATATCATTAAAATAATCTTAAAATGTGAGGAGGTTTTTATGAAAACCTGTGAATATACGGTAGTCGTATGGAAAGAAAAAGAGGGATATGTTTCCAAATGCCCTGAATTAGGAGTTGCCAGTTGCGGTGATTCTGCTTCAGAAGCAAAGGAAAACCTGAAAGAAGCAGTAAACCTCTACCTTGATAACGCCAAATCCCTCGGGTTATTAGATGACATTATGGAAAGCCTTACCACGAAAGAAAAGTTTACAACTCGTGCAGAGGTTGTAATGCATGCCTAAGCTTCCTGTTGTCTCCTCTGATCAAGTGAACTTACTGACAGCTAACAGCTATTTGCTAACCGCTGTCCGCAGTAAGTTTCTTCTTCCCTGAAACCTGACCACTGAATCCCGCGTTTACCTTGCAGCCAAGCAGAGATTTGATCTCTTTTTTTCCCGAAAGGAGAGGTTTATTATTTGGTTTAAAGATTTAAATAGTCTCTTGCTGTTATAATTTCAATTTTATTATAGCGTTTTAATTTCAGAAGATGGTTGTCTCCTGAAATAATGTATTTAGCTTTTGAAGCAATAGCGCATTCAATAAACTTATTATCTTCCGGATCATCAACTACTGCTTGAACACGCTTCGATATCTTCACAGGGATTGTAAATGAGGAAAAATCTAAAACAATTTGATTTATTTCTTCTGCTTTAAGTCTGAATTTCGTCTTTAGTTTTTCGGTAATTTCGTTTTCAATTTCTGAACAGATAAAAACAAGAATCTTTTCTTTACGACCTAAATCTACAATTTTTCTCGGGTTTCCACTCCAAAAAATCGCTGAAATATAAATATTGGTATCAATTACTACTTTGTCTATCAAATAACATTAGCTCCTTCATTTTCCCTCGTGCAGAAACGCGTCTAATTCCTTTTCACTCATTCTTGGAATTTTATATTTTTTTACCAAACCTTCGGCATAAGCATAGAAATTCTTTTTATAACTTTTTTCTTTAATAACTTCTTTTATCAAAGCAGTTTTCTTTTTAAAATCAAGCTGACTAACCAGGTTACGAACTTGGTCAAAACTTATGTCTATGTCCTTTAATTTTGGCATTGTTACCTCCCTTATTTGAATTCATTGCAGTACTGATTTTAATTGAGATTATTTTACTCTTTCCATTCTTTAATTCACAGTTTTTTTTTAACAAAGATTTAGCTTCTTGCAATTATTGTCCATATTGCTTGATTTTATAGTAATAAAGTTACATGATATTTTTGTAATATAGCATTGTAATAAATCGTTGAGCAGACCATAATTTTTTTTTGACTCAAGATGCCTATAGAAACCTCATACAAACCAAAATACGAGAATAGTTGGGCTCTGGTCATTGGGATTAACAAGTACCTCAAAGCTCCTCCGCTTAGATATGCATGCAATGATGCTAAAGCCATAGCAACTGTACTTAAAAAAAGATTTAACTTCCCAAAGTCAAACATAACGCTTCTCATAGACGAAAAAGCTACGAAGGATGCAATTGCCAAATCATTTCACAAATACACAAAGGAGTTAGTAAGCCCAAATGATAGAATACTTGTATTCTTTGCAGGTCATGGGCATACAGTGACTGGCAAGCGTGGAGAGGTTGGTTTTTTGGTACCTGTCGATGGGCAAACCTGATGATCTATTTACCCTTATTCGTTGGGACGAGCTAATAGAAAATGCTAGCTTAATAAAAGCAAAGCATATGCTTTTTATTATGGATGCCTGCTATGGTGGATTGGCAGTTACTCGTTATCTTTCTCCAGGGAGTATGCGGTTTTTAAAAGACATGCTTCAACGTTATGCACGCCAAGTATTAACGGCAGGTAAAGCAGACGAAGTTGTAGCCGATGCGGGTGGCCCAAGACCAGAACATTCAGTATTTACTGGTCATTTATTGAATGCGCTTGATGGAGAAGCTAAAACACAGGATGGAAACTTAACCGCCAACAGTGTAATGACTTATGTTTATGATCGGGTAGCAACAGACTATCAATCCCAGCAAACGCCTCATTTTGGGTTCACTGATGGAGATGGAGATTTTATATTTGATATTTCTTCCCTTAAAGATCTTTCTGCTGAATCAACTATTGATAAAGATCTATTAGTTGAAATTCGACAA
>CBDUII010000302.1:0-3861 GCA_965367285.1 uncultured bacterium | reverse complement strand
CCTACAGATTACATCCGGAGAGGTTCGTAAAGAAAATGCCTGTGCCCCCGGAATTACCTGAGGCAGCATGGATTAACAAACCGAAAACAGAAGAAAGAAGTGAAGAGGTGGTACACTAAATTAGGTCGGTGGGTGTCTCAAAACTATTGACAACTTCCGTGAGCGTGGCAAAGCTGAGCTCAAAACCAAGCTTAGCTTCGTAGCTCTGCAAAGTTTTACATCTAACTTATTGAAATATTTATCACCGTTGAGTTAGCGGAGAACGCTGAGAAAAATCATTATTTTAATTCTCTCTGCGATCTCGACGCCCTATGCGGTAAAGTTGAGCTTAGATTAGTAAATTCATTTTTGGTTTCGGCTATCCATGTCTTATGTTAAAAAAGAAAAACTATTCTTCACTGACGACCCTGAAACCGATGCAGGAAGAGGCGTACATCTTTTTGTAAGGCCTTCTAATGAAGGTATTGATTTTTCCCTTATCCAAAGCATAGGAACCTCCCCGGACGGCCTTGTATTCCTGCTTGTCATTATCACTATAAGAAGATTCAGAGTAGCTGCAATAAACATCTAATGTCCACTCCCATACATTGCCAAGCATATCGCGTACTCCATCAACAGTTTTATTCTGTAAAAATTTATCTACAGGGGTAGTATCCCCGATAAAACTGTTTTGCGAATTGCAATGTTTTTCCACGCGTTCCTTGCGTCCCCAGTAAAACTCTCCCGGACTTAATTGTCCTCTATTGGACGCTACATACTCCCATTCTTTTTCAGTAGGAAGGCGGCATTTCACCCCTGCTTTTTGAGACAACCAATCGCAATATGCCATACAGTCCCACCATGTAATCATAGTAACAGGATGGTTGAATTTCTGTTCAAAAATATTTTTCACCCCAAAGGGCTGCTTCCAACTCGCATGTTCATTATCAATTATCACAGGATCCCTCACAATGAACTCAACCACCTTATTGTTATGATCTCTTCTTACCTGATCTCCACCACCAACCGTAACCCCACAAACCCGTTTTTTTTCCACACTTGTAAAGTATCCCGCCTCCTTTACAAATTGAAGAAATTGAATTGTGGTAACGGGGTATTTGCTGATTCTGAAAGGCTGTTCAATTATCACTTTATGCCGTGGGCCTGATTCAGGGATATCGTCACAACCCATAAAGAACTCTCCGGGCGGCACAGTGATGCTTAGACTGTAATCCTGGGTAAGCATTCTTTCAAACTTGGGAGGAGCCGCTAATTCCATTTCATCTCCAAAATCACCAACGCTCCCTTCTCCGGAGGAAGGCATTTCAGAAGCTTTTTCCATTGCCTCTTCTTCTGCGGCCTGGGACTCTTTTTCTTTAATTAAACCAGGTTCAGCTTCTTCTGACGCATCTTCTTTTTTTATTCCTATTTCCTCCATCAACTTATCCACATGATCCCGAACTTTTTGGTGAATCACCCCGTCTATAAGAACAATCTTATCCTTATATTTCTCCAGTACCTGGTTTCGCGAACTCTCGAACTCCTGCCGCATTTTCTTTAATTCCTCTCTCTCTTGATTAAGATCAGCCATTTCTCCCATGAGCTGAGATTCTTTTTTTTCTAACTCCTCCTCTTTTGGTTTTAGCTGTTTCAAATAATCTTCAGCAATTCTTTCCGCTTTAGCCATAATATCCACTTCATCTTCCTTAAGTCTTGATTCTTTATCAGAAATAACAACTCTCTTTTTTCCCAGCAATTGAAGCCGCTGCTGATAGTCTCGTTCTTCAAGAAATCCCTTTTCATCAGTCCTCAGGGCAGCCATATTCCCTGTTAGCTCTTTCCATTCTTTCAGGCTGGCTTTTTCATCTTCTTCCTTTTCTTTTCTGAGTCGTTCCATTTTCTCATCGAAACTATCCCGGGTTTTCAGGCTGTCATCCAGAATTTCATCTCTTTCCTTTGTCAAAGCCATCTGTTCACCAACAAGGCCGTCAATATTTTTCTGTATGATATCTTTTTCCTCATGGAACCGCTTTTCCATGATTTCTTTTTCTTTCTTGAACTTCTCTCTTAAAGCTATTTCTTCTTCCGACTTTTCCTGCTGAAGTTGGAGAATTTTATTTTCTTTTCCCGTTAAAATCTTTTCCTTCTCTTCCAGTTCCTGATCTTTCTCTGTTAGAGCCTTCACGTTTTTTTCAATATCAGCCGCGATAGTAGATGTTAGTTTTTTCTCAATATTCTTAATAACTTCCTGATCCACTTCCTGTTTTCTGGAAAGATCTTTTGCTTCTTGCTCTTTTACAGATACACTTTCTTTTAACTCTTTTATCTCCTCTTTAAGTGAAGAACTCTCTTCACGTACTTCTTTTAATTTTTTCTTCAGTTGTTTATTTGCTTTTCCCGCAGCCCTCTTCTCCTCAATCTTCTCAATCCCCTTCTGATGGGAGACAAATTCATTATGGACAACTTCCTTAAGCTTCTCCTCCATATCTCCTTTCAGTTCAACTCCCGCATTTGACAGGATGTCGCTCAATTCCGAAGCAAGGTTTTGCACTCCTGATTCACTGGCATGGTTCAGTTCTATTTTCATGGAAACATTAAAGGCGTTGGACTTCCCAACTATAATTCCTAAAGGATTTGTTCCTTCCTCCGCCATAGCACGAAAGTTTTTATTCAGGGAAGACTTTAGAGAGCTAAAATTTTTTCTTTTATTTTTTATCTGTTTGGGAGTCAGGGGAGCGGCTTTTTCACCGGAAAAATATATCGTTTTTATAAGGTTATCAAGCGGAATTGAGGTAACCTTAAACAGGTCATCATCGGTTTTATAGTAGGAACAGATTAACTTGAGAAGTGAGTCTTTCTTGGTCCCCTTCCTGAGAGGAACGTTTTCGATAAGATCGTTTAAAGCGTCAATAAATTTTATATCAGAAACCTTTTCTGCCTCACTCTTTGCCTTATCATCCTTACTCATATGAATAGATTACCATATACTATGGCTTTAATAAAATTCCATTTACAATGAGGACATTAGCGCTTGAAATTGAATATTGGATGTTATTATGTTTTAATAAATCAGTTTTACCATCAATTTAGATTCCCGCTTTCGCGGGAATGACAAAAAACGCAGAATTGTCATTTCCAGGCACATCTACATGTCATTCCTGCATGCTTTTAGCAGGAATCTATAAACATTGAAATTCCTATACATCAAGTTAGATTCTTCGCGGAGTTTACCCTGAGCCGAAAAAAGGGATTCTTCGCTCCGCTCAGAATGACAAGCAAAGGGGACAATATTTTAAACACAATAGACACGCATCTTTTTTATTTTATTAACCGGGACGCGCAGAATGTTTTTTTTGATGTTTTGATGCCCCTGATTTCCGATGAAAAATCCTGGTATCCTTTTATCCTTGCCGGAATTATTTATGTTTTTTACAAGGATTACAAAAGAGCTTCTATCTTCCTTCTGACGGTTTTATTGGCTTTAGGCATAAGTGAACATTTAACCAGTAATTTTTTCAAACCTTTTTGGGGTAGATTAAGGCCCTGTAACGCTCTGGAAGGAGTACACTTGCTGGTTGGCTGTTCAGATTCTTTCTCTCTGCCCTCCGCTCATGCCTCTAACGTTGCTGCCATAAGCACAGTAGTGTGTTATGAATATAGAAAACTGATAATCTATATGGCGGTTGTGGTCTTACTTGTCTGTTATTCCCGGATTTATTTGGGTGTGCATTATCCTTTTGATGTTTTCATTGGGATGTTTAGCGGAGTTGTTTACGGCATGACTACTATTGGTATAAAAGAGACATTATTGAAACTTAAAAAACCATAACCCTCTGTGTCAATATAGATGAGACACCTGCCCTGTGGTTAATTAGAGTAGAG
>CBDUII010000301.1:0-3871 GCA_965367285.1 uncultured bacterium | reverse complement strand
ATAGCTGAGTAAACGAAAATATGATCGTGAGCCTATTGCCTTAATAGGGCACGATTGGTTCTAACGGGTGTTGCCACAGGTGACTGTGGCTTCTACCCAACCTGCATTGAGATACAACTATCAGCTTTTCATATTTATACTATATGCGACAAAACTACAAATCATTACATGAGTTTATTACCCGCTTGGAAGAGGAAGGTGAACTTGTCCGGATCAAGGAAGAGGTATCACCGATCCTGGAAATTACCGAAATTGCGGACAGGGTATCAAAATCTCCAGACGGCGGGAAAGCACTACTGTTCGAAAATGTTCAAAACCATTCCATGCCTGTTCTTATTAACGCCTTCGGAAGCAAAAATAGAATAGCGATGGCTCTTGGCGTTAGTAATATTGAGCAAATCGCTTCTGATATTAAAAATCTGATAGAAACAAAGCCTCCTCAAAAATTTTCTGAAAAAATCGGTTTAATTCCTACATTATTCGACCTCATTAAAATACCCCCTAAAAGATTTAAAGGAGTTACAGCCCCCTGCCAGGAAGTGGTGTTATCTGGTGATGATATAGATTTAAATAAATTGCCTATTATTAAGTGTTGGCCGCAGGACGGCGGTAAATTCATTACTCTTCCAGTTGTTTTCACTCAATCACCGGTAACCGGTAAGCGAAATGTCGGCATGTACCGAATGCATGTTTATGATAAAAATACCACTGGTATGCACTGGCATATTCATAAAGACGGAGCCGGTCACTTCCAGGAATATAAAAAACTAAAGAAAAGAATGGAAGTGGCAGTCGCTATAGGAACCGATCCTGTTGTTACTTATTCCGCTACTGCCCCATTGCCTCCCGGGGTGGATGAATTACTTTTGGCAGGTTTTATTCGCAAAAAAGGAGTGGAACTAATTAAATGTAAAACCATTGATATTGCAGTTCCGGCCAATGCGGAAATCATCCTTGAAGGATATGTTGACCCTGAAGAAAGCAGAATGGAAGGACCTTTTGGAGACCATACCGGCTATTATTCCTTAATCTCGCCCTACCCTGTTTTTCATATTACTGCGATTACTCACAGGCGTAACCCTGTTTACAGTACTACCATTGTCGGAAAGCCTCCCATGGAGGATTGCTATATGGGAAAGGCAACGGAAAGGATTTTCCTGCCTTTGCTGAAAACCATCAACCCTGATATCATCGATATTTCTTTACCCTGGGAAGGGGTATTTCATAACTGCGTCATTGTAGCGATAAACAAGCGCTATCCCTATCAAGCCAGGCATACCATGAATAATCTCTGGGGCACCGGCCAGATGAGCTTTTCAAAGATGATTCTCGCGGTGGATGACAGTATGAATATTCACGATTATCCTGAAGTGGCAAGACATCTTCTTAACCATATTGATCTTTCCAAAGATTTATTTTTTTCAGAGGGAATCCTGGACGTCCTTGACCACTCAGCACCTAAAGCTTTGTTCGGTTCCAAACTGGGTATTGACGCGACCGGAGAAGAGACAGAGATCATGAAAAGTGCCACTCCTGAAATTCCTTCTGATAAAGAAATTTTAAAGTTTGCAAAAGAGCTCTTATCAGACGTAAGAGATATTTCCGTTCCTGTCAGGAACGTGAAGTCACTCATACTTTTTGTTTCTCTGAAAAAAACCATTCCTCATGCAGCGGAAAAAATCGCGAATTTAATTTTCAGTGCTTCCCGATTAGCCGAATTTAAAATCATATTGGTATTTGACGCGGATGTTGATGTAAAAAATACTTCCTATTCTGTCTGGAAGTTTTTTAATAATGTTGATCCAAAACGCGACTTTCATTTCATTGAAGAAAAACTCGCCATCGACGTCACCCGCAAATGGAAAGAAGAAGGATACGAAAGAGAATGGCCCAATGAAATCGAAATGACCGATGATGTTAAGAGGAAAGTAGATTACATATTTCAAATTGCAGATTACAGAGAGTAAATTGCATATTCCAGATTGCAGATTACAGAGAGTAAATTGCATATTCCAGATTGCAGATTTCAAATTAAAATTGAATTATATAACATATCATTATTTATTTGCAATATCCAGCATTTTTTATAATCTGAAATTTGGAATTTGAAATCTGTAATCTATGTTAGTGTGACCTTTGGCCTATGCATTGTTTAAAAATCACTGCTGTCATCTTCTTGCTACTTCTTATTAACCCTATTGCTGCAACTGTTTCTCAGGCAAATTCATGCCCTGACCCTAAAATGGTTTTTATTCCTGCCGGAGAGTTTATTATGGGGAGTGATGATAAAGAAAAGGAGTTTGCTTATAATCTCGACGGTGGGACAACACGCAAATACGGCTGGTATGACATTGAAGTAAAAAAAACGGTTTACCTTAGCGAATACTGTATTGGCCAAACCCTTGTGACAAATAATGAGTATTTGAACTTTGTAAAGGAAACAAAACATCGCTTTCCTTTTATTTCTTCTGAAGATTACCAGAAGCAGGGCTTTCTGGTTCACCCTTATAAAGAGGTGCGGCCTTTTCTCTGGAGTAATGAAGGGTACCCAAAGGGACTTGGCAAACATCCGGTTGTCTTGGCGAGTATTGACGATGCCACAGAATACTGCCAATGGAAGGGAAGTAAATTTAAAAAGAAATTTAGACTCCCCACGGAAGAGCAATTGGAAAAAGCAGCCCGTGGAACTGAGGGGAGATATTTCCCATGGGGAAATGAATGGGATCCTGCAAAACTTAACAGTTGGAAAGGCGGACCATATTTCACCACAGAAGTTGATAAATACCCTGATGGAAAGAGTCCATACGGTTTGCTTGACGCGGCTGGCAATGTTTTTGAATGGACTTCCAGCACATTCCCGAATGGGAAACATGTAGTGAAAAGCTGTTCATGGGATGACTCTCCGGGGATATGCAGACTTGCCGCCCGTCACGGTCGTCCTCCACAGTCCCGCCATATCCTAATCGGTTTTCGGTGTGCCGAAAACATGCAAGCTATAAATTTTAGCCACTAAGACACAAAGAAAAGACTTAAATTCTTAGACTGGATTTACTGGATTTTATTAGGCGCTGTTTGGTTTTTGCCTTTTTTAGTCGCAGTTTGTTTTTTTCTTCTACTGCGACTTATGCACCGTACAGCGCCTTATGCAAGGCTAAATATCCAGTCCATCCTGTTAATCCTGTCTAAAAAAGGTTTTTGTTTTTCTTAGTGTTTTGGTGACTTTTTAGGCGCTGTTTGTTTTTCTTTTTACAGCGCCTTATGCAGAGCTTGGCAAATCACTTTTGGTTGCGGCTCCACCGCGTTATGGTATATTAGGTACTTATCGTCAAACAATGACATACTCCCCGACGCAGAGCATCGGGGTATCTAAAACAACTTTATCAATTTTTTCGACGTAGAACGTCGGGAAATTAAACCCACTGTGTGGGATTAATAGGAACGACATGAAAAAATTTGACTTAACAATTATAGGAGGTGGAGTTGGGGGGCTTGTTACGGCAAGCGGCGCCAGTCAGCTGGGAGCAAAAGTAGCCCTTGTGGAAAAAGAAAAACTTGGCGGGGATTGTCTCCACTACGGTTGCGTACCAACAAAATCGCTTGTGCACACAGCAAGGATTATTTCTTTAATGCACAGGTCCGAAGAGTTCGGCTTAAACCCCGTTAAGGTCGATATCGAATTTAAGAAAATTATGGATCACATGAAATCCATCCAGCAAAAGATCGGAAAGCATGACGACCCTGCCCGATTTGAAAAAATGGGAATAAAGCTTTTCTTTGGAAATGGATCGTTCATAGACACCAACACCTTTGAGGTAAATGGAGAGAAAATAAAAAGCAGGAAGTTTCTTATTGCCACAGGTTCAAGACCAAT
>CBDUII010000300.1:0-3876 GCA_965367285.1 uncultured bacterium | reverse complement strand
CGGTGGGTTGTTAAAAGACTTCTGGAAAAAGATTGCTGTGTCTGGATTATTGATAATTTAGAAAATGGAAGTGAAGAAAATTTAAGTGAATTCAAAAACGATAGAAACCTCAAGGATTTGATAATCGGGGATGTTGTCAATAGAAATGATATTTTGCCGCTTTTTAAAGAAAAATTCGATATTTGCATTCATCTTGCAGCCCAAATAAATGTACATGAAAGTTTGGATAATCCGTCTAAATCTTTTTTTTCAAATGTAATTGGGACATATAATATTCTTGAAGAAGCCAAAAAACACAACGTGAAAGTGGTACTCCTTGGTACTTGCATGGTATATGATATGGCAAATAATGGGGCTATTAGTGAAAACAGCCCTGTAAAGCCTGCATCCCCTTATGCGGGTTCTAAACTGGCGGCTGAGAACCTGGCAGACTCTTATGCCCATGGATTTGGTCTTCCTGTGGTTATATTACGTCCTTTTAATACATACGGACCTTTTCAAAAGAGCAACATGGAGGGAGGGGTGGTTTCTATTTTTATAAAGAATTTTCTGGAGGATAAACCTCTTCCCGTGTTTGGAGATGGAACTCAGACCAGAGATCTCCTGTATATAGAAGATTGTGCGGATTTTATTGTCAGGGCTTCATTTTCCGATAAAGCCAATGGAGAAGTACTGAACGCGGGCCTCGGGAAAGACATTGCTATCAAAGATCTGGCGCTTATGGTTTGCAAAGATCCAAGTAAGATTCAGTTTGTCCCGCACATTCATCCGCAGTCAGAAATAAAAAGATTAATTTGTAATTATTCTAAAGTGAAAAGACTTCTTAACTGGGAACCTCTGACCAGCCTTGAAGAAGGAATTGAGAAAACTAAGGAATGGATCAAAGCAAATTATCTATTGGTATAACTGGATCTCATGGATTTATCGGGAGTCACCTCACAAAAGCTCTGGAAAAATCAGGAAAATATGATTTGGTACCTTTGGATCGTAAACACAATGATCTTATGGATGAAAAGAGCCTCAAATCTTTTGTTTCAGGGCGCGACGCAATCTTTCATATAGCCGGGGCAAATCGAGACACAAATGCAAATCTTATTCGCGTAAATGTTTTAGGAACACTGAACTTACTGGAAGCAATTAAGCACTATAGCGAAAAGAAAACAAAATTTATTTTTATCTCATCTATCCAAGTTTACACCCCATCATTTAGCAATTCAGCTATTAAAGAAGAAGATCAACACTTTTTTCCTGACTCAGCATTTGGAATATCTAAAATGACTGCCGAAAAGTTAGTTTGCCTGTATGACTTAAATTCAATCGTTTTCAGAGTTTCCAATGTTTACGGTTCTTTAAGCAGACCTCATTACAACTCGGTTATCGCGACTTTTTGTTCCCTGATGGCGAATAACAAAACTATTCAAATCAATGGGAATGGAGAGCAAAAGAGAGATTTTATTTTTATTTCAGATGTGGTTGATGCCCTTGTTAAAGCCATTGATTATAAAGCAGCAAATAAAGATATATTCAATATGGGTTCTGGAAAGTTAACTTCTTTAAATCAAATTATAAAAATTATTAAAAAATTGTTTGGAATCGATGTTAAGGTAAAATACATATCCAACGGGCAGGAAGTTTCCCATCCGGTTTTAACAAACCATGAAAAAATTCACTCGAAACTAAACTGGGAGGCTAAGGTAGATATTGAATATGGATTAAGAGAAACCTACCTATATTTTCAGAACTGTAAATAAGTTGTAAGTACTCAGGTGAATAGACTGAAGGCCGGAGGCTATTAGAAAAAACAAAGAGATAAGGTTGGTTTACTTCAGCCTTCAGTCTATTCACCTGAGTACTTACCTATATATTATGATTAAAAATTTGGTTATAAATAAATTAAATGTTAAAAGTGACGAAAGAGGCTGGTTGGCGGAAATTCTTCGTAAAGAGAATCTTCAGGAAGAAAAGGGTTTTGGACAAATACTTGTTACCGTTGCAAAACCCGGAGTTACAAAGGGCAATCATTATCATAAAAGAAAAGAGGAATGGTTTTGTATAATAAGGGGGAAAGGAAAACTTCTTTTAAAAGATGTTACTACCGATGAATGTCAGGAGGTTCTGATGGGCGATGAAAACATGGTAGCTGTAAAAATACCTCCAAACGTGATCCATGCGATTCAAAATATAGGCGATGAAATGTTGTATCTTTTAATTTATATTGATGAACCCTTTAACCCAAAAGACCCGGACACCTTCCCTGGTAAGCTTGATCTTTAATATAGAGCACTGATTTCACGGATTAACACTAAAAGATATTTTAATTTTAAAAAAAATCAGCGTAAATCTGTTAAATCTGCACTGCAAACCTGTAAAATTGTGCTTTTTTTAGCAAAGTTTTTTGTAATCTATTAAAATATAAATTCGAATACCGAAATCCGAAACAATATCGAAATTCAAATTTCCAAAATTCAAACCAACCCGAAACATGCCTTGCCTATATGGAAGGTTTTTGAGTTTTGAGCTTTAGGATTTTTCTCATTCGAGTTTGTTTTGAAATTCTAATTTCGGAGTTTTTACAGACGATTTAGTAAATTAACATTCTGTTTGTACAGTATCTATTTTGGTTGCGACCGAAGGCTGTGCTAAGTCATCTGCGTTCTATTTTTTGGTTGAGGTGGAGCCGTGTGGTGATCTCTGCGGTAAACTATTGCTATTAAATCTTATATTTAAAATATCCCATAACATTCTTGAAGAATCTCGTATTATTTTAACTTTACTTTCCGGAGAATTATACCAGCGGACAGGGACTTCCTTTACCTTTATGCCGTGCTGTTTGGCAATAAACAGTATTTCCACATCAAAAGAAAATCCACAAAGCTTTAATGAGTTAAATATTTCTAATGCCGCATTTCTTTTAAAACATTTAAATCCACACTGAGTATCATGATAATCTAAATCCAAAATAATACGAATAATTTTATTAAAAGCCCTTCCCATGAATTCTCGATACCATACTTGATGTTTCTCGATTTGAGAATCAGGTAAATCCCTTGAGCCTATGGCAATTTGGTAGCCATTTTTAATCCAGCCGATCAATTTATCAGTTTCTTCAATGGGAGTTGATAAATCCGCATCCGTAAATAAAATAGCGTCCCCTTTGCTCTTTAAAATCCCCCTTTTTACCGAATAACCCTTTCCCCGGTTAGTATCATTTTTTAGAATAATAATTTTAGATACCTTTTTAGAAAATTTTGTTAACAAGTTTAACGTGTTATCATTGCTGCCATCGTCTATTACTATTATCTCAAAATCATAATCCCGTTTTTCGAGAAAGCTGTATATTTTTGTTAATGAATCTCCGATTCTTTTTTCTTCATTGTATGTAGGAATAATGACAGATAAATACATAGTAAACAGTTCAGTAAAAATTCTTTTAGCAAGAGCAGATAAAAGAATATCTCGTGCTAACTTCCGATGTTTTCCTTTTTTATAGCAATAACAAGGCAGTTTAATCCAAATAGCCGGTTAAAATGACATATCATGGTCTCAATTTTTAAAATCGTTTCTCACAAAAATTTATTAAAACTATTAAATGTTTTGTTTCCCTTACTGAACATATCATACACCAAAACAATCCATTGTCAACTAAAATAAGTTAAAATAAACTAAAGCTTTCGACCTATACAATCGATAGTTTTCGGACTGTCCCACTTAAAGGAATATCATGGATATAGTCCAAATTTTCACAGATTTCCCCGATCAAGCTGCCTGTATCAAGTTTTTGGAATTTCTACGGTGGCCAAATTGTCCAATATGTCCTTATTGTAAATCTATCGACACCATTCCTACCGACAGGCACCATAAAAAAACTAATAAATA
>CBDUII010000299.1:0-3887 GCA_965367285.1 uncultured bacterium | reverse complement strand
TTTACAACCCCCTTAAAAGGTTGAGCCAGGTCAATAATAATTTCCAGAGAATAAGGTCGGCGCTTCATAGGATAAAAGATGTTTTTATTCTTGAAGATGAACAGGAGGGAAAACTTGTTAAAGAGGAAATTGAAGGCCGTATATCATATAAAAACGTCTCTTTCAAATATCCGGAATTGAAAGAAGATGTTTTAAACAATGTTAATCTTGAAATTCTGCCAGGAGAAACAGTTGCAATAGTTGGTTACAGTGGCGCTGGAAAAAGCACTCTGGTGGACTTGTTGCTTGGATTCTGGAAAAGTTATGCCGGAGAGATTTTAGTCGATGGAATTAATATAAAAGACTTTTCATTGCATAATATCAGGTCTCATATTGGGATTGTGTCACAGGATATTATTCTGTTTAACGATACTGCCAAAAATAATATCAAGTTTGGCAAACCGGACGCAAGCGATGCGGAGATTATTGAAGCGGCAAAGAAAGCCTATGCTCATGAATTTATTAATGAAATGCCTCAGGGTTACGAATCTATTATTGGAGAACGGGGAATTAAGCTTTCCGGTGGGCAAAAACAGAGAATTTCTCTTGCCAGAGCTATAATAAAAAACCCCAAGATTCTTGTTCTTGATGAGGCGACATCATTGCTGGATACAGACTCTGAAACAAAAATCCAAAGAGCCCTGGAAAGTATTAAGATGGGAAGAACTACAATCATTATTGCTCACAGGTTGTCTACTGTCCAAAAAGCAGATCGTATTATTGTTATGGATAAGGGCGCAATTATGCAGCAGGGGAAGCATTCTGATCTTTCTCAACAGGATGGAGTTTACCAGGAACTTTATCAAAAATCTGAAATAATAGTGGCACCATAAAAAAAGTTGGAATGCTTGATAAACTCCCGGCTAATGACCATATGCGGATGATTGCTTCACCGGGTAATTGGATATTAAATTGATGTACATTTATATATTGTGAAGATTGCTATTAATATAGAGCACTTTTCAGCGACTAAAGGTGGAGCGGAACGGTACGCGTCAGGGTTAGCCAAAGCCCTGGCGGATAATGGGCACGAGCTGCATATCCTTGCCTCTTCCTGGTACGATAGCTGCGAAAAAGACTTTTGCTGTCACAAAATTCCGAAGTCTTTTTTCCGTACTTTCAGAGACCTGAAGTTTGCGTGTACCAGTCAGAAAGAATTGCTAAAAGAGAAATATGATCTTTGTCTTTCTTTTAGCCGCTCTATTAACCCCGGCTTTTACCTGCCACACGGAGGAGTCCATAGAGCTTATCTTGAAAGAGAACTTCAATCTTATTCAAACCCATTGATAAAAGCTCTGAAGTATTTTACCCACAGGATCAGCCTGCGTCATTTCCTGATAAAGCGAATTGAGAGCAAGGTTTTTAAAAATCCTAACCTTATTGTGGTAGCTATATCAAAAATGGTGAAGCAGGATATTCTTTCTTTTTATGCTTTTCCTGAGAAAAATATAAAAATTATATATAACGGGGTAGATCTGGAATTATTTAATTTGAATCGAAGCAAACAATATAGAAAAGAGATCAGGCATCGCTACTCTATTAACGGCAATGACTTGCTTATATTATTTGTCGCTAATAACTTCCGGTTGAAAGGGCTTGTAAACCTTGTTTATGCCGCCGGGTTTATGAAAAAAAAGATGGAAAATTTTCATGTGCTAATCCTTGGAAGCGGCAATAAACTTCCTCACGAAAGGTTGGCTGAGAGACTTGGCTGCGGAAACAAGTTTTCATTTATTGGTAAAGTCATGGAAGTGGAAAAATATTATGCGGCTGCTGATGTCATTGCACAGCCAACTTTTTATGACGCCTGTTCGCTTGTAACGCTGGAATCCATGGCCTCAGGATTGCCTGTTGTTACCAGTTGCCGCAATGGAGCTTCCGAACTTATTGAGAATGGTGAGCATGGTTTCGTTCTTGATGACCCGCGGGATTACTCTTTGCTGTCTGAAAAACTGATGCTTTTTACTGATAAGAATCTAAAAGAAAGGATAGGCAAAAAAGCGCGTAAAAAAATTGAAAAATATTCACTGCAGCAAAACAGCAAGGAAATGCTTGTTTTATGTGAAGAAATGGCTTCCATTACGAAAACAACTCCTTAATATTTTCATACTCTTTCCATCTCCTGTGTATCCACAAATATTGTTCAGGGTATTTGCGAACAATATATTCAGTTTTTCGGTGTATTTCTTCAGTAAGGCGGTAGATTTCATGTTTTTCACTTTTGTATTCCTTGGCAGGCCATATCGGGTCACTGACAAATCCGTCAAATTGAAAGCTGTCATTTTTTCTACAGCATGCAACAACAACAATTGGTCTCCGGTAAGTTACAGCAAGTACTGCCGGTATAGGAGTAGTATTAGCTTTACGGCCGAAAAAATTAACGGCAATTCCTTTCATTGTTCCCTGGTCGGGAAGAATTCCTACGGATTTTCCTTTGCGTAGAGTGTTTTTAAGAGCAAACAGAGCGTTTCGTTTTGGAATAATAACCTGGCCGCTTGCAGCGCGATCTTTAAATAACATATTTTCCAGGAAAATATTGTCGAGTGGCCGTACTACAATTGCGAGAGGAATTCCTATCATCGAACTGAGATATGGGAGAATCTCCCAGTTTCCAATGTGCGGAGTAACAAATATGCAGCCTTTTGATTCATCGTGTATCTTTTTTGCTTTTTGAAAAAGCTCTTTAATCTCTTCGGTTATCTCGAAAGAATTTTGAAAATCAGTGGTTCCTTTTGACAGAAAACGAAACTTTAAAATTTCTGAAAGCATAAGAAAAAATGAATGACAGCTTTGGAGAGCAATATGCTTTATTTCCTTTTCATCTTTTTGGCCGTTAAATGCGTTTCGTATATTATCAATTGCAATCCGGCGGCGGCTTGGCACGAAAATATAAAGTAAATGGCCAAGAAAATAACTGAATAAATTCATAACCCTGAATGGCACAACACGGAAGAAAAGCATAGCCGAATATATTAATACGTATTCACAAAAATAAATAAATTTCCCTTTTCTCCGTTTCTTTTTTCTTTTCTTTTTCATTCGTTTTCCACAATTACTGAGGTAGATTGGCCGCCTATGCCGTAGCTGATGGATAAAAAACGGTTTTTTTCACTTGTTTGATAAGAACTTGATATGTTTAATTCTGAAAATTCTTTCTCAGCTTTTTCAAAATTTAATGTGGCAGGGATAATTCCATTGCTCACAGATTTTAATCCTAATATAATCTCTGCCACATCACTTGCCGCCCCTATATGCCCCGTATATGACTTCAAGCCGCAAATCGGCATTTCAGACTTCTTATTACCCAGTATTTCCATAACAGCGCTTAGTTCTGATGCGTCCCCTTTTTTAGTACCGCTTCCATGCAGACTAATAAAAGCAAGGTCATCTATGTTACAGTCAGACTCGTCCATAATCATTTCAATATTTCTCTTAATAATATTAGGTGGAACACTTAACCCCGGGTCAGGTGAAGGTTCAAAGCAGTTTTCAAAATCAGTTAACTTCCCGAATATAGCTGCATCTCGACGATTTGCCGCTTTAGATGACTCTAAAAAAATGGCAGCGCCGCCTTCTCCGGTTATAAAACCATCTCTGTTTTTATCAAAAGGTTTGAACGAAGAGATCCCATGCTTGCATTTTGAGAGTATGCCTAAGCCATGAAGCTCCTGAAGAGGCACTTCAGTTATCCAACTTCCGCAGCCAACCACTAACGCACTATCTGCCTCGTCGCGCGCGATACTTCTGCATGCACGTTCAAGTGCATGCATGCCTGACGGAGACAGAGTCGCTACACTACCGTTTGGCCGCGTCACCCGAAAGTAACCGGCACGCTAATCAGCAAGCTG
>CBDUII010000298.1:0-3890 GCA_965367285.1 uncultured bacterium | reverse complement strand
AGCCTTAACAGGTGGTATGTATCCTTGTTTGGTTGAAGTAAGTCTTTCCTGCAGGGCTCCCATTTCCGTGGAAAGGGTTGGCTGGTAGCCCACGGCAGAAGGCATTCTTCCTAATAAAGCCGATACCTCAGAACCGGCTTGAGTAAACCGGAAAACATTATCAACAAACAGCAAAACGTCCTGTCCTCTTTCATCCCTGAAAAATTCCGCTTGTGTTAAAGCGGATAATCCGACACGAAGCCTTGCGCCGGGAGGTTCGTTCATCTGTCCGAAAACCAGAACGGTTTTATCAATAACACCTGATTCCTTCATTTCGAGCCAGAGGTCGTTTCCTTCTCTTGTCCGCTCTCCCACACCCGCAAAAACAGAGAGACCGCCATGCTGTTTGGCGATATTGTTAATGAGTTCCATAATTAAAACGGTTTTTCCAACGCCGGCGCCACCGAAAAGCCCGATCTTGCCTCCCTTAACATAAGGCCCGAGCAGGTCAATAACTTTTAATCCTGTTTCAAAGAAAGTAGAAGACGACTCCTGATCTTCATATGATGGGGCAGGCCTATGGATCGGAGAATGAAATTCAGAATCGATTTTACCACCTGTATCAATCGGGTTTCCAAGCAGGTCCATGATACGCCCCAGGCTTTTTTCTCCCACAGGCACAGTAATCGGCTGTCCTGTATCAACCGCTTCCATGCCCCGCACCAGTCCATCGGTAGCAGACATGGCAATGCAGCGCACTACACCGTCCCCTAACTGTAGAGCAACTTCGATGCCAAGGTTAATATCTTTTTCTTTATTCTTTATAGTCACAGCATTGTAAATAGCAGGCAGTTTTTCAGGTTGAAATTCAACATCCACAACCGTCCCGATAATTTGAGCGATTTTTCCTTTGTAATTTCCCAATTTAATTCTCCTCTATTTAAATGTATAGGAATTTCAATGTTTATAGATTCCCGCTAAAAACATGCGGGAATCCAGGGGATGGACAACTGCATTGCAATCGATTGACATATTTGAGCATTAGAAAAGTTGCCGAAGGCCTAACTTGATTTTTTCTAATAACTGATAAGCAACAACTATTAACGCTAATTATCCCCTGAGGGCTTCAGCGCCGGAGATGATTTCTAAGATTTCTTTTGTAATTCCAGCCTGCCGTGCTTTGTTATAACTCAGTGTAAGAGAATCCATCATTTCACCCGCGCTCTTGGTTGCGTTTTTCATGGATACCAAACGCGCTGCTAATTCCGAAGCATAGGATTCCACAATCACATTATAAACCTGGTTTTCCAGGTATTTTGGAAACAATTTTTCAAGCAAACTTTCAGGATCAGGTTCAAAAATATAATCCACTGCCTGCTCTTTTTTATCTTCAATTTTTTCTACCGGCAAAAGCGGTCTTTCCGTCGGCAGTTGATTCATAACTGAAACAAACTTTGAAAAAATTATAAGAATTTTGTCGAATGAGCTGATGGTATATTCTTCAATCAGTTTACCCACCAGTTCATTTACTTTATCCAGAGTCATGGTTTTATTGTCTGACTGGGAATAATATTGAATATCGTAATTTCTATATTTGAAAAAATCATTTCCTTTTTTGCCGATACAGAACAGGGAGATTTTCTTGTCTTTATTTTCTTCGAAGTATGCCTGGACTTTTTTGAAAAGGTTTGAGTTATAAGCTCCGCAAAGTCCCCTGTCTGACGTGATTAAAATCAGCGCGACATTTTTTTCTTCTCTTTTTAGCAATAGGGGGTGCTCAAAGTCTGTAATGGAAGAATCGAGGTTTTGCATCAGGGACTGGATTTTTTCAGCATAGGTTTTCGCGCTTTCTGCCAATGCCTGAGCACGCCTCAGCTTTGCCCCGGCAACCATTTCCATGGCTTTGGTGATTTGCTGGATGTTTTTGATGCCCTTTATTCTTTTTTTTATATCTTTCGCTGATGCCATATTTTTTTAAAAGTATTAGACAGGATAACAGGATAAACAAGATTCCAAAAAAGTCTCGCGGAATTTATCCTGAGCCATTTCAGATTCTTCGCTTCGCTCAGAATGACAAGCGAAGGGCTTGCCTTTTTTACTCCATATAATAAATCCAGTCCATCCTGTTTATCCTGTCAAAAAATTACTGGGCTGAGCTTTTTTGTTTGTTATATTCTTTTTTATATCCTTCTGCTGCTTTTTTAAGAAGTTCTATAATTTCATCGGTCATTTTCTTTTCCGCGGCTAATTTCTCTCTCAGGTGCGGAAAATTTTTGTCAGCATATTTATAGAAACCTTCTTCAAAGACATGCATTTCATTGACCGGTATATCGTCAAGGCATCCAAAACCGGCTATTGCGATAATCATTACCTGGCTTATAACATCCAGAGGGGTGTACTGGCCCTGTTTCAGGATTTCCACCATTCTGCTTCCTCTTTCTAATTGAGCCTGTGTCACTTTATCAAGATCCGATCCGAACTGAGCGAACGCGGCCAATTCCCGGTACTGAGCAAGATCCAGGCGCAAAGTTCCAGCGACTTTTTTCATAGCAGGTATCTGAGCGTTACCCCCAACCCTGGATACGGAAAGGCCGACGTTGATCGCAGGCCGTACCCCTGCATAGAAAAGATCGCCCTGCAGATAAATCTGTCCATCGGTAATCGATATTACGTTAGTAGGAATGTATGCGGCATAGTCACCTGCCTGAGTTTCAACTATAGGGAGCGCGGTCAAAGAACCGCCCCCAAGTTCATCATTTAATTTAGCAGATCTTTCCAGAAGTCTGGAATGGAGGTTGAAAATATCGCCGGGAAACGCTTCACGACCCGGTGGTCTCCTGAGCAGTAAAGATACCTGCCGGTAAGCTACAGCATGTTTATATAGATCATCATAAACTATAAGACAATGCTTTTTGTTATCCCTGAAATATTCTCCCATAGCGCATCCCGCATAAGGAGCAATATATTGCATGGGAGCGGGGTCGGAAGCGTTTGCCGCAACTATAATGGTATAATCCATAGCCCCGTATTTCTCAAGTATCTCCTGGACGCCGACTACAGTGGATTGTTTTTGCCCGATTGCCACATAGATGCAAAAAACATCAGTATTTTTCTGGTTAATGATTGTATCTATACAAATTGCGGTCTTTCCGGTCTGGCGGTCTCCGATAATTAGTTCTCTCTGTCCTCTTCCAATCGGGATCATGGCGTCTATGGCTTTTATTCCAGTCTGAATAGGTTCCTTAACAGGTTGTCTTTGAACAACATTAGGCGCTTTTCCTTCCAGAGGTAGGAATTTGTCAGTCGCAATTTCTCCTTTCCCATCAATGGGTTGTCCAAGCGCGTTAACCACTCTTCCTAACATGGCATCGCCCACAGGAACCCGGATAATTTTTCCGGTTGTTTTAACAATGTCTCCTTCTTTAATTCCTGTATCCGGACCCATGATTATGACGCCGACATTGTCCCGTTCAAGGTTCAGAGCTACCCCGAAAATGCCATTTGGAAATTCCAGGAGTTCCATGTACATGCAGTCATCTAACCCATAGACGCGCGCGATACCGTCACCAATCTGCAAGACAGTTCCCACACTTTCCATTTTGAGTTTTTCTTCGTAACCACTCAGTTCCTTTTTTATAATCGAGGTAATTTCTTCCGCCCGTAATGCCAAAACAAACCTCCTTTAAATTAAGTTAGCAGTTGTCTGGGGTCAGTTGACAGCTAATATAAACTCAAAACTATATAATCCTGACCCCTGTTCCCCTAACCCTGAAAACTGACGCCTCAGAACTTTTACAAACCTTCTTTTGCTAATAACTGTTCCCGCATTACTTTTAACCGCCCCGTAATACTTCTATCGATAATTGAAGAGCCAATATAAATGATTAGGCCTCCAATAATTTTCGGGAAAA
>CBDUII010000297.1:0-3892 GCA_965367285.1 uncultured bacterium | reverse complement strand
GGCTGCACCTTTGTTTTTTAACGAGTTGTTTCGGTGAATGCGAAACCGGGGTTAACAGTTAATATGGCTGGCATAGTTGCAAAAAACATATGATATTATCAACGGCTGGAGTTGTTATAAAAGTGTTGTAATCAAAACCATTAAATGTATATAATTATGTTAGTTAGTTCACAAGTTTCATCTTACGGGGAGGTATATTATGCAACAAGTAACCATTAATGTTCCTGAGAGTTATCCACAAGACCGTCTCGAGGAAAAGATTAAAGAAATTGAAGAAAATTTAAAAAAAGAGGCAATGGTGTTTAAACAGCAGCCCCAGGAAGAATCGGTTGATCCCTGGGATGCCCTTGACATAGATGCAATTGCAGTGGATACAGGCAGGAAAGACGGTTCCATTAATCACGATCATTATATTTATGGAACACTAAAAAAATGAATAGAGTTTTTGTTGATACCGCTGGGCTTATTGCCATAGGGGATAAGGGTGATATTTTCCATTCGCAAGCAATACAGATTAGAGAAAAGTTACGAACATCCTGGACAAACTTTATAACTACAAGCGCTGTCATTATAGAGTTAGCCGGTTATTTTAGCAAGTCACACCAAAAGAATTCTGCTATTGTATTGATTGAAACGATTAACCGATCTAAAAAATGGACATGTATTTCAATAGATAAACCTTTGATACAACGTGGTTTTGAGCGATACAAGCAAATGTCTGACAAGGATTGGAGCTTAGTGGATTGTATCGGTATGATAATCGCGACAGATAATGACATTACAGAGATTTTTACAGCCGACCATCACTTTGAACAAGCAGGTTTTTCAATCTTACTCAGGGAAGCTAGATAAAACATTGGAAGCGCTTCTTTAAGAAATTACCTGAAGTTTGAATATAGCAAAAAAATCAAAAAAATGGTTGCAATTTGATAATCATCTGTTTTAATATCCGGCAGTTTTTGTAAATGTGAAACGGTGGTAAAGAATAAGAATCGGAGAGAATAGACAGTAACTCCGTTTCCCCGATTCTCCCTTTCTCCCATTCAGTTTCTTTTGAGGGTATATTTAGCATGCTTATTGCTCAGTCAGTTTAACCCCTTATAAATATTCCCGATTTTTCCCTCTGTCCTCCCCGCAAATCGAGTCCACCCTGTCATCCTTGCGAAAGCATTCCGCATTTTCATCCTTTCAAAAACCTTTAGTATTGAGCGCTTCCAAAAACTCTTTTTTTGAAAAAATTGTAGAAAAAATTGTAGTGCGAGGCTTTAGCCTCGCTTTGTTATCATGCGAAGCCCCGCATTACCGGGCGAAGCTAAAGCTTCGCCCTACGTCTCTGCATATAGATAAAAGAGTTTTCAGAAACGCCCTATTGTCATTCCCGCGAAAACTGTCCCCGTTGTCATTCCGTCTCCTTCGCTATTGTCATTCCCTCGAAAGAGGGAATCTAAATCATTTCTCTAATAGAAATGTTTTTTATATTTTTAGTAGGAAATAATGGATAGGAAACAGAAATCAAAGGAAAAGGCACAAGGCACACCGGGAATTTTTAAAATAAATATTTCAAGAGGTTATCCGTGGATTTTCAAGGTTGGAAAGATATCGTCAATGTTTACCATAGAGATAACCCGGCTTGCTTTTGATAAAACCAGAAATTTATCGACAATGGCTGTCAATGTTACGAATAAAACCAGGGAACCCATTTGCCGCGTTGCGGCTGTTGTTACGGGCTTCCCTTCTGAAACGTTTATTGACAGGAGTAGAACCGAAGGCGATCCTTATTTGAGTATCTATACAGAGGCCGAATGCGAGAAATGCGGTTCATTGGATTTTGCTGAACAAAGAGAAGACGGACCTCCAGTTGAAGACGCTGCTTATCACTATGGTCTAATCCATCCAAATAAAAGCAGGAATAAAATTTGGAAAATAGAGAGCATTGATATTCCTGTCTTGACAGTGGAGTTAATGGTTCTCCCTGTAATAAAAAAGATAATAACAAGGCCCCCCAAAGAATGCGACGACCCGCCAGGTCGTATTCTTGAGTTTACCAGAAGACCGGGTGGGACTAAGGAGCCAAGGCTCACTCCTTCTGGAGGTCCCTGTAAGATTAAATCAGAAGAGGTTACTCTTGAGTATAAAAAAGCGACAGGGCAATGTCCTTGCGAAGTAACTTTACATGTCAAACCAGGGAGAAAGGCAAAAGAAATAAAGGTTAAAAGCAATTGTAATACAAGGGTACGGGTTAATCGTGGAAGGTTTATACCTGGCCCGCCTGGGTGGGGCACATGGACTCCATGATAAGGCTCGTTACAGATTGCAAATCTGTAACGAGAGGAATAATTACACACATTAAAAACGGTCTTAACCGGAGGGTAATTTTATGATACGCAAAATAACTTTTCCTTTAACTGTACTTAATATTCCAGAACATGTTAGTAAGTTTCATCAGCTTTTTCTATTTTTTCTATTTTTTCTATTTTTTTCACTTCTAATAAAACCAAATCCTGCCTATGCCGCGTGGTCTGATGGACAGGCGGCGGATGTGGTGCTGGGACAGGCAAACTTTACATCAAGCGGCACAGGCACAACAGCAAGCACCCTTAATAGGCCTCGGAAAGGGTGGTTTGATTCCAATAAAGGGAGGTTATGGGTTGCAGACGATAGCAACAACCGGGTGCTCTCATACCTTAACACGGATTTAATCGTTTCCACCACCAGCACTGCCACCGTAATCCCCACCATGCCGGAATGGGTCATGATTATTTTTATGATCCTGACAGGAATGATGGCGGTTTATAAATTGAAGAGAATTAAAATTAGCAATTAGAAGAGCAGTTGTCAGGGATTAGAAGAGCAAGGCAGAAGGCACAAAGGCAGAGAACAGGAAAGGCCGTAAATTTCAGATTTCAGATTTCAAATTCCAGATTCAAATAAAAGGCTGAAAGCTGACTGCTGGTAGTTGAATGCTTTTACAAGGCAGAAGAAAGAGAACAGAGGGCAAAGGACAGTAGGCAGTTAGCAATGAGCAATGAATAATTTTTCATGTATTCTGAAGAGTTTTTCGGGAGAGGATAAGGTTATGGTAAACATAATAATATTTCCTTTAAGACTGTCTTCAGGTCAGGAATAGAACTTTCAAGAATATTTTTTTCACTCAAATGATGCTTATGATGTTGGGGAGTGTTTTTTAGAGGATAGGGATGATTATCGTACCTGAATATTAATTTGCTGTTCTTTTGGTAGTGGTAGGCATATTTGTACTTAATAATCTCCTTACCAACATCAACAAATTCTTTGAAATGAAGTTGTGAAGTATCGTGGAATATCAATGTTCCTTTAACAAGACCTATATGGCTTGTGCGTTGCTCAAAGGAGATTTCCCGGGAGGTAATGGCTGGAAAAATAGAGATAACTTCTTCAACATGGTGAAAGTACTCGACTATGAGCATATCTCGATTTTAATAAGCCGGGAGAGTTCTTTTTCTAAACGTTTTAGAGTCTCATGTTCACCAGACCATTCAATCGCTTCCAGTTCACTTATATGCAATGATGTGGAGGGAGTATTAACAAAGTCACTTGTAGACAGAGTATATTTTTTTTCAAAAGCCAATAACTTTTCTTTGGTCTTTAAAATGCCTGTTTCTATTTCTTTCTTTTCAGATTGCAGAGCTGAAACAATGAGAGGCTCTATTGATTCACTATCTTTGGATTTTAAGATGACCTGGCTCACAAGTATCCTCCTGGCTATTAGAAACTAAATATACCAGAATCTATAATAAAGTCAATTAACAATTGGCAATGAGTAAAAGGGATAAATTGCAAATTACAAATTTCAAATTCCAGATTCAAATAAAAGGCTGACTGCTGATAGCTGAATGCTTTTTTTACAAGGCAG
>CBDUII010000296.1:0-3905 GCA_965367285.1 uncultured bacterium | reverse complement strand
AATCAATGAGCCTCTCCCCAATTTTTACCTATACAGGTGTCGACAATCAAGGGTATTTTTAGCCCCATAACTCCTTCCATTTCTTTTTTTACCAAATCAACCATTATTTTCTTTTCCACTTCAGGTATTTCAAAGACCAGCTCATCGTGGACCTGCAAGATTATTTTAGATTTGAGGTTTTTATTTTTTATGCTTCTTGAAATATTGATCATCGCAATCTTGATTAAATCCGCTGCGGATCCCTGAACAGGAGTATTAACAGCAGTGCGCTCCGCAAACTCTTTCATTTGCTTATTTTTGCTGTTCAATTCCGGCAGATATCTCCGACGGTTCAAAATAGTGGTGACATATCCATTTTTACGGGCATCCGCTATTGTTCGTTCTATATATGATTTTACTCCTTTATAGAGGGCAAAATAGTGATCGATAAATTCTTTAGCTTCTTTTTGGCTGACTCTGATATTTTTGGACAGCCCGAAGGGACTGATCCCATAAATAATTCCGAAGTTTACTGCTTTGGCCGTTCTCCTCATATTAGAATCAACCATATTCGGAAAAACATTAAAAATTTTTGCCGCTGTCTGAGCATGAATATCTTCTCCTTTCTTAAATGCCTCCATAAGTACCTCATCTTCAGAAAGATGAGCAAGGATACGAAGTTCTATCTGTGAATAATCGGCAGAAAGCAGCAGGTGGTTTTTTTCCGCTATGAATGCTCCCCTGATTTTGCGGCCCATCTCAGTCCGTATAGGAATATTTTGCAAGTTCGGGTTGCTGGAACTAAGCCTGCCGGTGGCCGTAACGGTTTGATTAAATGAAGTGTGTATCCTGCCTGTCTTTGAATTTATGAGAAGTGGCAGGGCGTCTACATAAGTTGATTTCAATTTGCTGATTTGCCTATACGAGATAATTTCCGACGGTAGAGGATAAGATACAGCAAGCTGCTCTAATACACTCATATCCGTTGAATAGCCTGTTTTGGTTTTTTTTGTTGGAGGAAGTTTTAATTTTTCAAATAAAATCTCTGACAACTGTTTTGGAGAATTTATGTTAAACTCTTCTCCGGCCATATCATAAATTTTTTTCACGGACCGGGACAAATCCTTTTCCAGATTTTTTGACATTTTTTCTAAAAAGTTTTTATCAATTTTTACCCCGTTCATTTCTATCTCTGCCAGCACTACAGCAAGAGGCAATTCTATTTTATTTAAAAGAGAAACAAGAGCGCCTTTTTCTAAAGCCGGTAGAAGTTTTTTGCTCAATTGTAAAGTTATATCGGCATCCTCTCCCGAATAACTTGCGGCAGTTTCTATACCCACTTCATTAAACCCAATCTCTCTGGAGCCAGACCCAACAATTTCCTTATAGGTTGTTGCACGATAATTAAGATATTCAAGGGCAATATCTTCCAGGTTATGGTTATGTTTTGAAGGGTTAATCAGATAAGACGCTATCATAGTGTCAAAATAAATATTGTTTATCTTGATACCGGAATTTTGAAACATTATTATTTCATACTTGATGTTCTGTCCTATCTTTTTAATATTTTCATCTTCGAGAATTGGTTTGAGTTTTTTTAAAACTTTTTCTTTATTAGGTGGCGTTGGAGCATCGGGGTAATTATGTCCTATGGGTATATAATATGCGTCATTGGGAATAATGGATATGGAAATACCTACAATTTCAGCTTGCATGGGAAATGCGCTTGTAGTCTCCAGATCAATAGAAAAAATCCCTTTATTTTTCACCTGAATGATAATCTTATCCAGTTCTTTTTCGCTAAAAACTATTTTGTACTTTTTTTTAATAGTATCTGATTTCCTTTCATCCGGTTTTCCGGATTCCATACCTTTCATGTCCTCAAATTCCATTTTGGAAAGGAGAGAAGCAAATTCCAATTCTTTAAAAAGAGAAATAACAGGTTTTGAATTTAATTCCTTTGTTCTCATATCTTCAATATTTATAGTAAGATTTACATTGGTATTGATAGTACACAGTTTTTTGCTAAGCCGGGCCTGTTCTGAATATTCTGAAAGTTTGTTTTTTAATGCCTCTTTTTTAATTTGCTTCAGATTTTTCAGAAGGTTTTCAATATCGCCATAATCCTGAATTAATGTGGCGGCAGTTTTAGGACCTATTCCGGGTACACCGGGGATGTTGTCCGAACTGTCTCCCATTAAACCCATAACTTCTGTAACCCGCCCGGGTTCCACGCCAAATTTTTCCTTTACCTCTCTTGCTCCAAAAGTTTTATCCTTTAAAGTGTCCAGCATTTCAACGTTGGAAGATATTAACTGCATCATATCTTTGTCCCCGCTAACGATCGTAACCTTAAACCCTTTCTTTTCCGCTTTTTTGGATATCGTGCCGATAACATCGTCCGCTTCAAAACCTTCTTGCTGTATGGACACAATATTAAAAGCCTTAACAAGATTAATGATATAAGGGATCTGGGGCTCAAGATCACCAGGCATTTCTGCCCGGTTGGCTTTATACTCTTTATACATTTCATGTCGAAAATTTTTACCTTTGGGGTCAAAGATTATAGCGACATATTCAGGTTTTTCCTCCCGGAGAATCTTTAAAAGCATGGTAGCGAACCCGTATATTGCGTTAGTAGGAAGTCCCTTTGAATTGGAAAGAAATTGTTTTATTCCATAAAAGGCCCGGAAGATATAAGAAGAACCGTCTATCAAATATAAACGGGGATGTTTTTTCATGAAATGCAACCACAAATTACGCTAATTACACGAATTGAAAAATTAGTGAAATGCGTGTAATTAGTGGTTCCTGTTTTTAGCTCGCCCGAAGGTTGTTAATTAGTTTTATTTTTCTCTATTTTTTAAAACATCATCAAGAAGTCCTTTTACGCATTCACCTAAAATTGCAAGAGTCGTCCTGAATCCAAAAATGTTTCCTCCTATCGGATCTTTAATGTCCTGTCCCTGGTATTCCATGCTATAAGAAGAAAGCATCTTTATTTTCTCGTTTGTCTCCGGAAACTTTTCCGCAACATTATGCAGCTGGTCTTCTTCCATAACCAGAATAATATCCGAATCTTTTACCAGCTCTTCCGCAAGGGGAAGAGACGAGTGGGACGAAATGTCAATCCCGTATTGTTTACAAATCTCAACGACTTTTGGGAGTGGACTAATGCCATTTATTGCATGAGTTCCTGCTGATTTAATTTCTATTTCATGAATTGCTCTGTCTTCAAGTATATTCCGCATCAAGGCTTCCGCCATCGCGCTTCTACACTGATTTGCTCTACAAACAAAAAGTATTTTGAACATAAAGTAACCGTTCACAGCGTGGCAGGGCCACAACCAAATGGGCTACCGCCCGGATACCCAACAAAAACTTTGTCAAAAAAACAAAGTTTCGCAAGTTAGTAATACAGGGGTCAGGGTTCTGGTGTCAGTTTTCCCCCAAAGATTTTCGTAAACAGTTGATCATTCGTCCACAAGTTAGATTCCCGCTAAAAGCGTGCGGGAATGACATGTTGTGGTTTCGGGAATGACATGTAGAGACGCTTGGAAATGACAATACTGCGCTTTTTGTCATTCCCGCATCCGTCTTTTGTCATTCCCGCACGCTTTTAGCGGGAATCTCAAAACATTGAAATTCCTATAAATATATTTAAGATTTATTTTTCGATTGTAACATCAAAATAACAAGGATTGCATAAATACTTCCAGCCTGCCCCAGGAGCAGAAAACTGTCAATTGTTTCTGCATGTCTTAATACCAGCGCGCTGATTCCAAGAGTAGCCGACAGGAAAAAAATAAAGAGGGTAACGTTAAAATTTTTTAAACCATGAGAAGCGAGGCGATGATGGAAGTGGTCGCGTCCCACGTATTCGATCCACTCTGTCAGGTTTTTCACTTTACCTGTCGCTAATCTTT
>CBDUII010000295.1:0-3927 GCA_965367285.1 uncultured bacterium | reverse complement strand
TAGTATGTGGGAAGAATATGATATTGGGGGAGTAAACGTATGGGATTGATTAAATAAACGAATTCAAGTAAGGTTATTTTTTGGCGCCATTAAAGGAAAAGTTGTGTGGCAAACTGTTACAAAAAAACTGTTTTATGGGGGATAACCCTCTGGTGTTTTACGGCTGTTTTTGCCGGCAAGGGAGCTGCCGATAGTTTATCCGGCAACTCCTATACAACTTTTTCAGGAAGCACGAGTAAATCCTCCGGGAAGACGACATCCTCATCGAGTATAAACCAGGGTACATCTCTTTCTTTTAACAAGACACTGACAAGGACAATAAGATTATCAGGGGATTTGAGGACATCTTTAAACAAAACCGGTTCAAAAGAAAACCGTACATTCTCCCCTTCTTTGCTGTTTAATTTAAATAACGAATATTTCAATTCAAATTTGGGTTACCAGATCAGCAAACGCACTCTATCCTCAGGAAATATTATTACCACTACGACAAAAAATTCCACGTTTTCAACCTCACCGGCCGGTTTCCCCTCATTAAACCTCTCATACAATGATTCGCAAACAAAGGGCGATTTTACCGGCGGCAGCACTAATACAAAACAGTCAAATATCAATAGCGGCACAAATTACAATCTTTTTGGGGTAAATATGCAATATAATTTCTCCAGAGCAGTATCAGAAGATATTATCTCCGGTACAAAACAGGTGAGCCCCCGACATTTCGGCACGATAGGTTACGGCAAAAATTTTTTTAATAACAGGTTGAACTTTAATACTAATTTTGGAATAACGAGATCAAAGACGATAAGCACAAGCCTGTCAGGTACTCCACAGAATTTTCCTGATAAAAAAAATGTGGTAAATGGACTTTTTATTATTGATTCCTTGCCGGAGCTTGGTCAGCTTTCCGATAAACCTTCATTAATAGACGACAACAAGGCATCAGGCACAGACATTGATCTGAACGAAGAATTTAGAAACATAGGGCTAAAGCTGCAAAATAGCGAGGAGATTAATACCGTTTACCTTTATGTATCAACGGTGGAAGAGGATATATCAACTATAAACTTTGATTGGAATGTGTATTCCAGCAGCAGCGTTCCAGGCGATACATGGAATACTGTAACGCTGTCGAGCAGTTCTTACAATGAGATCGACAACCGTTTTGAACTGGTTTTTTCACAATCTGTAACCGCGTTATTTTTCAAGGCGGTTAATAAGGCATTCGACTCTTCCGCGCTGACGATCTCCGTCACCGAGATTGAAGCGTGGGGCTCTGTCTCGGATCAACCGCTGGTAAAAAGCGAGACATCTTCTGACAGGCAGTTTGTGGGAGTAAGTATTGGCGCAAGGCCATTAAAGAAAATGAGTGTCTCTTACAACATCAACTATGATAAGTCAAAGCAACTTCCCATAAATACCGAGAATCAAAATATCAGCCAGGGATTGTCGTTGTCTTACGTATTCTCCAAATTTGTTTCACTGTCTTCTAACTACCAGAACCAGAGATCACAATCCACAGGGAGTCAGGATACAGGTTCGGATACCTATAATGTTTCTGTAAGCACAAACCCTCTTGAGACGGTGAACAGCGCAATTACCTTAAGCCACGCGAGATCACTTGCTGGCGGCGATGTTGTTTCTAAGTCAAATTCAGGCGCAATCAGCGCTTTTTTTAAGTTGTATCCCGGGGTTGACCTGGGGATGAATATTGCCGCGAACAGATCAAAAAACTTTATCGCTGATTCCAAGTCTGCCGGCAATTCTTTAAGCGGAAATTTAACTTTAATACCGAGAAGAAGCATCCGGATGGTGTTTACCGGAGGCGCATCAATGTCAACCACAGAGACCGGGGGTAAAAAGACCAGTTCCAGATCTCATAACCTTCAATCAACCGTATCCCTTAACCCGTCCCGTTATATAAATCTAAGCGCGAATTACAAGCTTTTACCGACCATAGAACAGAACTACTCTTTAAGCACAAACCTGCCGGGTCGTTTACGTATGGGTCTTAGTTATAATATATCAAATACAGGCGCGGAAACGTACGGGATATCCTCTTCATTGACTGTAAGCAGGAAGATTTTTATCTCTTCACACTATAACTTAACTAAGACTAATAATAAGACTGGAGACACTTCCACCTCTTACGGTATTACTCTTTCTCTAAGGCAATGAAGAAGTTTTACTTGCCATTTGTTTGTAATTTGTGATTTAATTTTACGGCTCTGTCATATTATAATTATACTATTGATGCAACGTTACTTTTTAATGTTATTTCTAATAGCTTCCTTAGCCCAAGCAGGATGCTCTAAGGGCATACAACAATATGTCCGGTCGTCCGCAAATTTCCAGTACCTCAAAAAGGTGGCGGTATTGCCTTTCAACAATATGACAAATGATAAATATGCCGGTGAGAAGCTTAAGAATGCTGTTGTTATGGAGATACTTGTAAATGGCGTGTTTGAAGTTGCAGAGGACGGCGAGGTCAATCGTGTGGTATCCGAGGTTTTCAAGGAGATGGGATTCATGGGAGGGGAACTTGTTTCCCTGGACGTGGACGCTATCAAGAGAATCGCTGAAAAATTGCGTGTAAACGCGCTTTTTATCGGCACGGTGGAATCGTATGGGCAGGAGAGAGAAGGAGGAACTCCTTATTCGGTTGTTTCTTTTTCCCTCCGGCTGGTTGAAGCAACCACAGGCACAACAATATGGTGGGCCTCATACACTCAAGAGGGGCGCAGTTTCTTGAAAAACATATTCGGGATAAAGCAAAAAAATGAACGCGCGTTAACCAGAGATGTGGTTAAAAATCTGCTGGGAGGACTTTTTTAGAAGAGAACTCAAGCGCTTAACGCCAATTATCGCAGCGTGGCCGAGGGGCCACAACCAAAATAACCTTGCCACAAAGACACCAAGGCACTAAAATGATAGGATGAATGTGCCACACACCTCATTTGTTTTCGCTTTTAATCCTATCCGTAAACTGATAGGCTAATAGCCCGGTCGTTTACGGCCGGGGTTATGAGAATTAAAAAATATACGCCTTTTTAGGCGCTGTTTAGTTTCCTGTTTATTATGCTGCGATACCTGTTTTTTTTCATATTGCATGCTGCTCTTTTATCTCCTTTAAGCCTGGCAGAGGCAGAAAAAAACTTCCTGGCAGATATTCCATCGAATGAAAATTGTTCTGAATGCCACCAAAAGGTTTATGAGGAAGTATCAGCATATCCTTTGAAGCACTCTGCTTTTGTGCTGAGCAATTGTTCAATGTGCCATATTATTAATGGCAGGAATGCAAATTCGTCCGGCAGAAAATATTCAAAAAGGAGATCGTATAGCAATAAACCTCCCGCGGTTAAGTGGAACAGGGTTCTCCTTACAAATTATGCCGCCAAACATTTGGTTGTCCTGGGTAATCTGAATAGCAGGGACGAATATCTTGTAAAGATAGGTTTGAGAGACCGGAAGGGAAGAAAAAATGAATCAGGGATGATTTCGTTTACTCCTGCCTCAATTTCCGAACTCTGGGTAGACGATGAGACTCCTCCGGTAATCAGCGGGGTGGAGGTAAAGAGTGTAATTATTTCAGTATTTACAGGAGCAGAGATAGCGTGGGAGACCGGCGAACTGTCTGATTCAAGGGTAGAGTATGGGGAAACGAAAGACAAAGACTATGAAGAATTTTCATACTCCAGTATTTACAGAAGGAGACATAACATAAAACTGAATGCTCTTGTCCATAAAAAAAAATATCGCTTCAGGGTTATATCTACCGACCCTTTCGGAAACAGGGCTGTTTCAGGAGAATATATTTTTGACATATCAGAGGCCTTTAATAACCAGGAACCTGATGTTAAAAACAACGGCAAAAAAGATAGCAAACCGGAGTTTAAATCAATAGATATACTGAAGTTAAAGGAAAAA
>CBDUII010000294.1:0-3928 GCA_965367285.1 uncultured bacterium | reverse complement strand
GAGGAGAAAGAAGGAAGGGCCAAGCCCTGCGTAAGGCGCTGTGCTTTGCATGAGGAGCTGTAAAAAAACACAAGCAAATCCTTGCATAAGTTGCAGTAAAAGGAACAAACGAACTGCAACTAAAGAGCGGCTAAAAAAAACAACGTTTCGCAGATTAGTAGTACAGAGAATGAATCGTGAATGTATCTAACATAATTGTAAATTACAATAACAGCGCCTTATTAAATGATTGCATTGATTTAATACATAAAACAGTTAAAGGGATTAAACATGAAATTATAGTCGTTAATAACAGCGCTTTAGATGATGGGATTAAAGCGGTTAAACAAAATTTTCCAAAAACCAAATTAATCCAGAATGAAATAAATGTTGGCTTTGCAAAGGCAAATAATCAAGCTGCTAAACTTGCAAAGGGGGATATCCTCCTCTTTCTCAATCCGGATATTGTACTTACCGGGGGGGCCGTTACCAACATGCTAACCTATTTAAAATCACATAAAGAAATAGGTGTTTTAGGACCTAAAATATTAAACATGGATGAAACTCTTCAATATTCATGCAGAAGTTTTCCCGGTGTCTGGACAGGTTTATTTAATCGTTACTCTTTTATGTCCGGACTTTTTCCCAATAATCGATACACAAAAAAATACCTCCTTCTCGACTTTGATCACAATGAAATCAAAGAAGTTGACTGGTTGTCCGGGTCATGTATGATGATTTCGAGGAATATTTTTATAAAGGTTGGTCTTTTTGACGAAAACTATTTTATTTTTAATGAAGATGTAGACTTATGCAAAAGAATGAAAAATTATGGATATAAAACTATCTATTATCCTAACTCTAAAGTCTATCATCATATTACATCCAGCAATGCCAGGGTTTCCTCAAAAGTCATTATTGAACGCCATATGGGCATGTGTTACTACTTTAAAAAGCATCATCGCGAAAATATCTTTGTTAGATGTTTTATAAATTTTTTTGTTATGCTAAGTTGTCTTTCCCAGCTCATTATTAATTTATTCAGGTCCAGTTGTTAATGTTTGAAAGTACTCTAATAAGCAAAAAGGTTTATCTTTTGGGCTTTGGCCTGTCTCTTTTTTTATCACTGGCAATCACTAAAATACTTATAACTGTCTTAAGCAGGATAAAATTTCTTCAGAAATTTTCAAAAGAAGGATCTGTCAATAGCAGCAAAAAGGTTCTGCCCTTTGGAGGAGTCGCGGTAGTTCTCTCCTTCCTGATCACGCTCTGGGTGCTTTTATATGCCGGGATAGTAGACAGCAAAAATATTTATTTGTTTCAGGTAATATCGCTTGGTTTTACACTGATGTTTTTATTAGGAATCTATGACGACTTAGTAGAGGGTTCTTTAGGAATCAAAATTACTATACAGGTTGCAATTGCCTTATCACTCTATTATTTTGGATTTCATGTTGAAAAAATAGGAGATTGGACAATATTGAAATATTTCTCTTTATTCTTTGTAGTTTTCTGGATTATGGGCATAACAAACTCAGCAAACCTGATCGACGGAGAAGATGGTTTGGCAGGTGGAATTTTTTTATTAGCTTGTTTAACTCTTTTTTTATTTTATCTGAATCGAGGCGCGTTTGAAGCCTCTCTATTATCCATTATCATAGCCGGCAGTATCCTTGGCTTTTTGATATTCAATTTGCCCCCCGCAAAAATCATTCTTGGCGATAGCGGAAGCTTACCCATTGGACTTCTGGCTTCTTTAATTTCTTTATTACCCTATATTCAGGGATTTACTGATGAAATATATCTTGTTGTCCCAATTGTTGTATTAATGGTTCCCATAGTTGATACCTGGCTTGCCTTTTTCAGGAGGATAGTGAATGGTAAAAATCCTTTTTCAAAAGATAAAAAGCATGTTCATCATAGATTAATCCGGCTGGGATTATCACCAATGCAGTCTGTTTCTATCCTTTTAACCATCGGTTTATATTTCGATCTTATTTCTCTGTTACCTATTCTTTATATCGACCTCGTCCCAAATTTTGTTCCATATTTCTTTATATTTATAATGATTAATATTGCCGTAATGTTGAGTCTTTTAGGTGATTTTGAAGAAAAAACATTGCGTCGTAAGGAATGAAATTGCTGATTTTAGCATAATAATAAAGATGAATAATTTGATCAATTAATAAAATACATTGAGAGCTTATCCTATCTCCTGATTGGTCCGTTACCCCATGTAAGTCCGAAACCGTCTCTGAGTTTTAAAATTTAGAAGAAAACCAAAAGGTTAAATGAACAATTCCATCAGATCAGTTTCAGTAAGCAAATATCTTATCTCCGCGGCAAGCATCTTATTCCTGATAATTTTTTTGAATTATGCCAATTCTTTGTTCTCTCCTTTTCAATACGATGATCACCCTGTTTTTGTAAATAATCCTCAAGTTAAGAATAACACGTTCTTTCAATTATCTGATATTCGCTATCGACACTTCTTTTATTCAACGTTTGCTTTAAATTATTACTGGAATGGATTAAATCCATTTGGATATCACCTGTTCAACTTATTGCTCCACTTTTTAACCACAATATTGGTCTTTCTCATATCTTTTATTACCATAGAAAAGGGCCTCTTATGGAGTAGAAAAAATGCTTTAAGAATTGCTTTTTCGACATCTTTGCTTTTTGCATTGAACCCGGTACATACTGAAACAGTATCGTATATTTCAGGTAGAAGCAGCGGCCTTGCCGCATTTTTTTATTTTTCCTCTTTATTGCTTTTTATCGCGGGAAGCATAAAACATAGCAAAACTTTATTTACTACTCCGGCACTACTCCTGCTATCTTTAGCGGCCTGGATAATGGCTATTGGAAGCAAAGAAATTAGCATTACATTGCCGGCGATAATAATTCTTTATGAATTCTGTTTTATGAGAACAGGTAAATGGGTGAATTTAAGATTCCGAATAATATATTACTATCTTCCGCTCCCGCTTTTTGCTGCTGTTTTCCTCATGAAATATTCTCCTCAATCGCTGTCATTCATAAAATTATGGCTAACTAAAATTGACTTTATATATGCTTTAATTCAATTAAAAGTGATTACTTATGCGCCAAAAATACATTTTCTCCCAATCAATTTATCGTTTGACTATGATTTCTCAAACTCCTTTTACCAGAGCAAATTGTCTTTCGCCTTTGCCTTTTTTATATTAGTATTTTTTTGCGTTAAAAAAATATTTCACCAGAAGTCAGCTATTTTATCTTTTTCCTTTCTGTGGTATCTGATAACCATATCTCCCACTAATAGTATTCTACCAAGAGCAGAACTTTTCAACGAAAGAAATCTATATCTACCCTCTTTTGGTCTGAGCTTCTTTTTTGCCGTACTGATTTATTATCTATTAATATCTAACAGAAAGCAGACTGTTCGCTTTCTCTATATTATTGGTCTCCTGATTATATTGGCCTTGAATTCAGCGCTTTTAATTAAAAGAAATAACGTCTACAAAACAGAAATATCGCTATGGGAAGATACTTTAAAAAAATCACCTTTCAAAGCGCGGGCGTATAACAACCTCGGCAAGGCATATTTATTAGACGGCAAGTATGAAAAAGCGCGGAAAGTTTTGAATCAACTTTTAGCTTCCAACCCATCGGACTCTTACGCGCATCTTAATTTAGGTAAACTCTATGCGGAAACCGGTGATTTAGAAATGGCAAAAAGTGAATTTGAAGAAGTAATAAAGATCAATCCAAAGCTATCCGAAGCATACATAAATCTTGGTCTTTACTATGCTTCCAGAGGGGATTTCCTTAATGCGAAAAAAGAACTTTTAAATGCTAATATCTCCTACTATAGCCAGCATCCTGATTTTTACTTTAATAAAGTAAAGATTGATATTGCTTTAAAGCACTTGACCGATGCAGAAAAAACAATGAAGGACTTCCT
>CBDUII010000293.1:0-3955 GCA_965367285.1 uncultured bacterium | reverse complement strand
CTCCCCCGCTGGAGATACAAAATCAGCTAATATAAAAGAATCTATCGAATACCGGTAACCGGCAGCGCTTTGAAGAATATCTAAACAATGTGCTGGCATATAAGATATTTTACAACAAGTAAATATAAAACCAAGCCTGAAAATGTGGGCTGAATAGAGTATCAATTTCGCAAAATAACTTATTCCTTGATGTGACCGAAAATTGTGTATATAATAAATGATGTTGATGTATATACAAATATTATGGAGGTAATTTGAATGAAAAGTGCCGTAAAGATGACTTCTATCAGGCTCGACATGAAACTTGCCGAGGAAGCAAAAAAAGTGCTTGGAGCTAAAAATAAAAGTGAAGCGATACATATAGCATTAAGGGAAGTCGCAGCTCTTGGAAAATTTAAAGAATTAATGTCTGAACATGGTGGCAAGTTAAAGTTTAAAGGACATGATAAATAAGATTATTATTTTTGACACTTCGATTTACATTGATCATTTACGGACAAATAAATTTAAGAAACACTTTGAAAACCTTATCGGGTTAATTAGAAACGCATCAGTAGTTTTATCAGAACTGCATAGAGGAGCTGTTAAAAAAGAAGAAAGAGACTTTATAAATACCCTTTCAAAAAATCACCCTGTATTAACGCCAACTGATAAAAATTGGATTGAATCAGGCAAGCTACTCTCAAAAATCAAAAAAGACCATGGATTTGCATCTGAAAAGATCAGAGATCTGCATTTTGATGTATTGGTTGTTCTTACAGGTTTGAATCATGGGGCAGCAATTATTACCTCAAACAGAAAAGATTTTGAGTTAATCAGGAGCTACAAATACTTCAATTTGAAAATCTGGTAATACCTGACAAATATGTTATTAATCGGCCTTACAGGTGGGATTGCTTCAGGAAAGACCACGGTTTCAAATATGTTTGTGAAATTGGGAGCTCATTTGATTGACGCGGATATTATAGCACGGGATGTTGTCAAACCGGACAAACCCGCCTGGAAGGAAATTGTCGCGGCTTTTGGCGAATCTGTTTTGGATGATAAAAAAGAAATCATTCGCGAAAAATTAGCAACCATAATTTTTAATGACCCTGAAAAACGTAAACAACTTGAGGCAATTACGCATCCAAGAATTATTGAGGAGGAAAACCGGCTGGTTAATGAGTTAAGGAAGAAAAATAAATCCGGAATTATTGTGTTGGACGTAGCTCTTCTCATCGAAGCCGGTTATCATAAGCGGGTGGATAAACTTGTTGTGGTTTATTTAGACCGGAAGACGCAAATAAAAAGACTGAGGAAAAGAGGTCGTTTAAGTTTCGCGGACGCTGAAAAACGGCTGGATTCCCAGATGCCATTGGATGAGAAAGTTAAATTGGCGAACTACGTGATAGATAACAACAAATCTATTAATGAAGTAAAGAAGCAGGTATCTGAAATTTACAAGAAACTGATTGTAGAAAGGGATGAACGCGGAAAAAAATTTCAGACAGGATAACAAGATAAACAAAATAATTTCAAAAAGTCTCGCTTGGCTCCGCTCGCCTTTTTACTCCAAATAAAAAAATCCAGTCTATCCTGTTTATCCTGTCAAAAAAAGTTAGCTGCTTTTATCTGTGATCCGTTTGAACTTAAAATGGATTGAAATATTTTGAGCCCATCTTGATTTCCCAGAATACTTTCCGCGCATCTTTCCGGGTGCGGCATCATCCCTAAAACATTCCCTTCTTTATTGCAAATCCCGGCGATATTAAGGCAGGATCCGTTTGGATTGGCTTCATAGCTTATTTCTCCATCAGGAGAAGCATACTTGAAAACAATCTGCTTGTTTTCTTTTAGTTGATTTAATGTTTGCTTATCGGCAAAGTAATTTCCATCGGCATGGGCAATAGGGATAGTTAACAATTCTCCATTTTTTAAGTTTCCCGTAAACGGGGTATTATTATTTTCTACTTTAACAGTTACGTTTTTACATATAAACTTTAATGAGTGGTTTCTCATCATTGCCCCGGGCAAAAGACCTGTTTCCATCAAAACCTGAAATCCATTACAAATACCGATTACCAGACCGCCTTTTCCGGCAAAATTAATTACATTATTCATAATCGGGGAAAAGCGGGAAATAGCGCCGGGTCTCAGGTAATCTCCGTAGGAAAAACCGCCGGGCAGAACAAGGCAGGCATAATTTTTTTTTATTTCATCCTTATGCCATAAAAAATCAACTTCCTGTTCTAATACATGCTTTATAATGTGATAACAATCATGATCACAGTTAGAACCAGGGAAAACTATAACGCCAAATTTCATATTTTATTTCCAGTAAATTTTTAACCACGAAGCACACGAAAGGCACGAAGAAAACTTAAAAGCTTATCCATTATCGCTTTCAATTTCAAACCTGTAATCCTCAATTACGGTATTAGCTAAGAGTTTTTCACACATCTCTTTCAGCTTATTCTCCGCTTCCTCTTTGTTTGTTCCGTTCATTTTTATTTCAATTATTTTTCCAACCCGCACGTCCTGAATTTCTTTATGACCAAGATCAAATAGAGAATTCTGTATCGCTTTTCCCTGGGGATCGAGGATACCCTTTTTAAAAGTTACGTAGATTTTTGCGTTCAATGAAATTCCCCTCATTCAAAAAAATATTAAGACAGGATAACAGGATGAACAAGATAATTAAATACAAAATTAAAATGTTTTTCTAAAATTATAGATTCATGTTCTCCCTGAGCCATTATTGTTTTGTCAGACGGTTCCTAAAACCATATTGCCTTTTGCTACAGGTCGTAAATATAGTATCAGACTGTGCATAACCAGGAACATCAGCCTTAACATCAAAAACCTTGGCTTTCAATCCTCCAACTCCCTTCTTCCACGCTTCCCCAATATCAATATCCTCACAAGGGGGGCACTATGTCTATTCCGAGTTCCATTGTCCATAACAGAATAGGCTTGCATAAAAAAAGAGGACAAATTGTCCACTTTTTGGATAAATCGAGACTTGCCAGAAACCTGATTTGGGGGTGGTGTTTCTCTGTAATTATTTTTTATGGTCTCTTCCTCGCTGATTTAATACATCCTGTTTTTCTCTTTATCTTACTTCCCATAACTGTTCATATCATTGCCGGTATCTTCTTTGACAAAAGAGACTTAAAAATTAAACGAAGGGGATATTCCATTGTGGGGCAGAAAATCTTCTTTCTGATAATTCTAATCTATCTTTTTCGGTTATATTGAAAAGTATGTGCTAAAATATCGTTCATAACTAATGTCTCGTCACATAAATTCGCAAACACAGATTCCCGATCAAGTCTGGAATGACAACCGGAAAACATTGAATGTCATTCCCGCAAAAGCGGGAATCTAATGATTACGTAAAACCTTTTTAAGTCCTTGAAATTATGTTACAGGGCAGTCGTAATAAAAAAATTTATGCTTTTAAAATCCGTAATTAAATGTCCTGAATGCGGTTTTGAGAGGGAAGAAACAATGCCTGTTGATTCCTGCCTGTTTTTCTATGAATGCACAAATTGTAAAGTAATGCTTAAACCAATGAAAGTAGACGGTTGAGTATTTTGCTCTTATCGTGATACAAAACTACCGCCAAAACAAGAACAGTGTTGTTAAAAAAATACAGTGATATGTTTTCTGATGTTTTTTACACCCCCCTCAGTAAAGGACGATACATTGTAATCCCCTCTTGCGAGGGGTGTCTCCGAAGGAGACGGGGTGTGTAATTGGTTGCGGCTTTGCCGCGTTATGAATTTTTTTAAAATGGTGATTCAATGGGTTTGTTAGTTGTCGGTTCTGTGGCATTAGATTCGGTGAAAACCCCTTTTGGAGAAGCGGATGAGGTTCTCGGGGGTTCTGCCACATATTTCTCTATTTCCGCAAGTTTTTTTACTGATGTTAACCTGGTGGCTGTGGTTGGCAACGACTTCCCGGAAGAACA
>CBDUII010000292.1:0-3960 GCA_965367285.1 uncultured bacterium | reverse complement strand
ATCGCTCTTACACCCTTAGATACAGCCTTAACTTGTTCAAGTGTCCATGCTGTATATAAATCTAGAACAAGGATTTTTGATGTTTTATGGCAAGCATTGTAAGCCGATACAATCCGATCAATATTGGTTGATGAGGAGATGATAAATGAGATGTTTTTCTGATTCTTTATTACTTCGTAAATTTCTTTTTTTACATATTTCTCCGCAGGGAATTGATCGTTATGCCTTTCCATCATTGTTCCTTCCATGAAAAGCACATCTATGTTGTGAGGTGGATTTTCAACAATATGCTTGAAAAGGTCTGATTTGTTTCCATGAGCTCTAAAGTCTCCACTATAGAATATACGCTTACCATTAGCTTCTATAAGAAACGCATATGAATCAACGGCAGAATGGTCAACAAGAAAAGGAGTTTCAGTAGCATCTTTTAATAATATAGCTAACTCACTCTCAAGATTTTCAAAACGTCCTGTTGATGTAGGTGGGGTCATCTCAAGGTGAGTAATGGGGTGGAATGCCGAACCTGTTATTTTATAGCCATGTCCATGGTTCCCCTGGGCATGAATATGCTCCTTGGGTAGCTCAGTATCTTCTTTTGGTATAGGTTCAGCACCGTCTGGATCATCATCGAAAATTAAAACAAAACTATTGTCTGGCATTTGTCCATCAACGCAAAAATCAAGAGTATAGTTTTCAGAAGCAAAGCTCCCAAGTCTTACATAAGGCTTGTCTGGCGTTTTATTATCATCATTCCTAATATTTTCTTGTTTGCAATTAGCCAGAAAATTAATTATTCTAAGTGCGTACTCATTTGCCATTAATATATTTGGCCAAACATTGAATTTTTCATGAAAAAAATTAACCGAGGCATTTATTTCATGGTCACAGTCAGTAAGTTTCTCAAAACAAAAAGTCCTTTTTATGATCATGTTCACCAGCTTAGTAATTCTGCTCACAAGAATTCATTCTTTTTTTATATAATTTGCCTGCATAGTTCCGCTTGAGACGGCGATACCTGAAACCCCTGTCCTTCTACATTTTTTGATGTGGTTTAGTTCAATGTCTTCCATATGATTATTAAGTCTCCTATAGTTAGCAAATTTAAGAACCAAAGGCTACCCATAAACATGTCCTACGCCCTAAGTAATGCTGGAAATTAACGGTGTTACTTGTTATCTTGTATAATAGAGTGTGAAGAAGTAAAAGCTTACAACTGAATTATTCTTCTATTTTTTAAAGGAGATGGCAAATGTACAAAACGATAAAAGGTTTTTACAAAAAAGGCCGGATTGTTCCTCTGGAACCAATAGAATTGAACCAGGATGAGGCGGAAGTAATTATCACATTTCTTGATAAAAAGGGAGAAAAAACTACTGGAGAAAAGGACTTATCTTCCGCAGATGATATTCTTTATTCAATGGGTGAAAAAGCATTATAGGGCACATTACCTGATGCCTCAGAAAATCACGATCAATATCTCTATGGCAAAAGAACAATTCAATGAAGAAACTGTTTATTGATACAGGAGCCTGGATCGCTTTAAATAATAAAAAGGACAAACACCATATAGCCGCTATAACAGCCAATAAGCATTTCCTGGATAGCGGCTATTTTCATGTAACAAGCGATTATATAATGGATGAGACATATACCCTTCTCCGATAGGATATTGGACATGAAAGAACCGTTGAATTTGGAAGGAAAATAAAGTCTTTAGAAAAATCGGAAAAAATTAAAATTATTCATATAGAACAAGATATGAAGGAAAAGGCATGGGAGGTATTTGAGAAGTATCATGACAAGGATTTCTCATTCACTGATTGTACAAGTTTTATAGTCATGGAAAAACTAAATACAAAAGAAGTTTTTTCTTTTGATAAACACTTTGATCAGTACGGATTTGTTAAACTGCCGGCTCTCTAAGGTTTTTTGGACTTCAAAAGGTAGCCGTAGAATATCGAACAAGGAATTCAAGTCTCCGCAGGCACTCTTTCTATGGGCGAATCTTGGTGTTTCATTCATAATTTCGAATTACGAAGTATTTAATCCTTCTAAATTCTACGGTTCCTTGTTCTGCGGTTCGATATTCAAGAAAAGCAGTAATAGGGTCGGGTTTTCAAATGACAATTAAGAGTTATTCTGCTTTTGACAGGCTAATTCTTTGTAATAGATTATCGCACGAAGCATTTCCGTCTTGTGATGAGGTAGATCACGTAAGGGGTGAGCAGGGATATGAAAATGGTTCTGATCAGCCCGTATCCATGTATAATGAAACTGGAAATGGAGCTGGTCAGGACATCAGCAGCATAAAACAGGGCCAAATAGAATGCCCATTTTCGGAGCGTTAAAAAGCCGTATCCGATGGCAATATGCAACAGGGGTTGAGCTATCAGCACAATATGGGCTGCAATCCCGATTGTCTGGATGCCAAAGAATTTTGGTTGGTATGCCCAGCCGGTTTTTATGATGTTGTACAATTCGGCAGGCCCGCCGATGAGAAATAAAATACCGAAGATAGTAATGTCTAAAGGTCTCTTTGGCATATTTGGGGCGCAGTATAATAAATCTCAAAATGACGATTTTTGTCACCCTGAACTACAAACTTGCAAAACTGTGTTTCCGGCGAAACAAAGTAATCTTTATTCGATCTTGTAATTCGGCGCTTCTTTAGTGATGATAACGTCGTGAATATGGCCTTCTCGAAGTCCCGGTGAAGTAATACGTATAAACTTCCCTTTTTTTCTCAACTCGCTGATGGTTTTACAACCGCAATAGCCCATTCCGTTTTTTAATCCACCCAGTAATTGGTGAACCGCGAACGAAAGCGTGCCTTTATAGGGAATTCTTCCTTCCACACCTTCAGGCACCAGTTTGGTTTCCGAGAAAAACTTTTCCTGAAAATACCGGTCGCTGCTCCCTTCCAGCATCGCGCCGATGGAGCCCATTCCCCGGTATTCCTTATAGCTTCTCCCCTGGTAAAGAACTCTTTCTCCGGGACTTTCTTCAGTTCCCGCAAAAAGCCCTCCGACCATTATAGTACTGGCGCCGGCCGCTATAGCTTTTGTAATATCTCCGGAATACCTTATTCCACCATCAGCAATAATAGGAACTTTGGATTTTTCCGCTTCTCTGGCGCATTCTGCCAGCGCGGTTAATTGGGGAACTCCTACTCCCGTAACCACCCTTGTTGTACAGATAGATCCAGGTCCGATACCCACTTTTACAGCGCTTGCTCCAGCCTTAATCAAGTCCATGGTTCCTTCCCTTGTGGCGACATTGCCGCCGATGATTTCTATTTTTGAAAATTTCTTTTTTAGAACTTTAACCATGTCTAAAACGCTTTCAGAGTGGCCGTGGGCACTGTCCACAACCAGCACATCCACGCCGATTTTAATTAATGCATTTGCTCTCTCAACCTCTTTTGGAGAAACACCAATAGCGGCCCCGACCATCAGTCTCCCTAATTTGTCTTTAGAGGCCAGCGGGTATTTAATACTTTTTTCTATATCTTTTATGGTTATGAGCCCTTTAAGTAACCTGTTTTTGCCTACCACTAAAAGTTTTTCTATCCTGTTTTTATGAAGGATTTCTTTAGACTGCTCCAGGGTTTTTCCAACCGGCACAGTTATGAGACCTTTTTTTGTCATTAAGTCAGATACTCTTTTGCCAGGATTTGTTTCAAAGCGGAGGTCCCTGTTCGTTAATATTCCGACCAGGTTGTTGTTTTTGGTTATGGGGATTCCGGAAATTTCATATTTTTTCATCACTGCCAGGGCTTCGCTGATTTTCTGATCGGGCTGCATGGTAATCGGGTCGACAATCATCCCGCTAACCGATCTTTTTACTTTATCCACCTCTTTCACCTGGGATTTTATAGACATGTGTTTATGTATAATTCTTATCCCCCCTTCCTGGCCAAGGGCAATTGCCAATGTCTCTTTATTAACCTTCTCCATAGGG
>CBDUII010000291.1:0-3965 GCA_965367285.1 uncultured bacterium | reverse complement strand
CCCACGTATTCGATCCACTCTGTCAGGTTTTTCACTTTACCTGTCGCTAATCTTTCAATAGTTATATAAACCATATCAAAAACCAGGATGCCCAAAATAAGAATAGGCATGGAATAAGCCTTAATCGGATCGTTTGAAGCCCAGGCGGTCATTACCGGAAGTGATGCCAGAATAAAACCAAGAAAGGTACTTCCTGTATCGCCTAAGAAAATCGACGCCTTTTTTCGAGGATGAAAGTTATGAGGCAGAAAACCAAGGCAGCAACCAACAACAGCAAATGATAGATACATCAAATAAGACTGGCCTGACTGCAAAGCTACCACTCCGATGAAAAACAAAGAGATTCCAGCGAATCCAGCGGCTAAGCCGTCCATGCCGTCAAGGAAATTAAAGGCATTGATAATACCCAGTACCCATAACATCGTAAAAAATGACTCTATCGCGAAGGCCCACCAGGTATCCGGTCCAAAAGACAAATGGACATCGTAAAAAATAAGAATTGTGACGGCCAAAATCTGCGCTCCCAGTCTTATTTTCGCGGACAAGCCATATATATCTTCAAAGAGGCCTGTTGCCACAATTACTGTACTTCCAATAAGAACCCCTTTTAATTGTATTGAAAAATGAAAATTAATAAGAATAACAGTAATAAAAGCTATATAAATGGCAACTCCACCAAACTTGGGTACTGGTTTTTTATGCAATTTCCTTTTATCCGGAATATCATAAATATTGAAATATTCAGCAACTCCCTTCATGACCGGTACTATTAAATAAGCCAGCAAAAAAGATGAGAACATTATGTAAAGCCAATGTATATTTTTAAACACGACAAATTCTTCAATCGGCTCACGTTTGTATGCTAAAACAAAAATCAGAATTCCTATTGTTAACAAATTGGTAAAATTCATTGTTTTTTTTCTTCCCTTCAGCTTTTTTATTTTTATATCAGGAATCATAATTTTTCACAACACGAACGATCTGCTGCCGCTCTGCATTTGTTAAAGAAGGATAGATAGGAATGGAATAAACACTTTTCCATATTTCATCAGTAACTCGGCATATATGGGAAGATTTGTAAATATGATGCAAAGGACGGTAAACAGGGAGTTCGGCTGTTATACCGTTTTTTTTCAATTTTTTTATTAGTTCTTCAACACCTTTATCAGTTTTGAGAATATAGCGATAGTGAATGGGTTTACTATCAGGGTAAAGTTTTCTATCTTGTACTCTTTTCTTACAAAGATAATGATCATAATATGCTGCTATTTCTTCCCTTTTTTTCAAAAAAATGTTTAATTTAGAAAGCTGAGACAACCCTAAAGCCGCGGCGATATCTGTCATTTTGTAATTGTACCTTATGCGAAAGTTTTTTGACCTGTCATATTCCCTAATATCCCTTATATAATTCGCCAGTAACTTTGAATGGGTTGTAATCATTCCGCCTTCTCCTGTTGCTATTACTTTTGTTGCGTAAAAAGAAAATACAGAAATATCTCCCCAGTATCCAACTGGTTTTCCACGATATTTGGCTCCAAGGGCGAGTGCGCAGTCTTCAATGATTGGCAGTCCCAATTTTTTTATTTCAAGTAAATCAGCTGGAAATCCAAACATATGAGGAACAATGACGGTTTTTACACGCCGTGTCATTTTTTTTTTCAGGTCTTTTGGCGAGATATTCAACGTTTCAGGATCAATGTCTATAAACTCAGGTGTAGCCCCCACATACTGCAAGGCATTCAGCAGGGCTGTGCATGAATATGAGGGTATAGCAACCGAATCCTTTTCCCCTATTTTAAGGGCCAGCAGTGCTAAGTGTAATGCTGCGCTTCCAGAATTTACTGCAACGGTATATTTTACTTTGCATTTACGGGCAATGGCTTTTTCAAAATTCTCAACCTGTTTTCCCTGGGCAATCATACCAGACGCAAGAACTTTGCTAACTGCTTTGATATCATCATTGCCAATGGACGGTCTGGAGTGAGGAATGCATTTCATAAGCAATTAATGTAACCGTTCCGGGTTCAAGGTTCAATGTTTTCAAAGCTAAACAGCCGCTTTGTATGGAAGCCGCCAATATTCCGGTCAGGTTCTTTCAACCCTGAACGGTGAACTCTGAACACTTACTATAGGTCAAAAGTTAGAACCATTCGATGTGGTACAAACCCTTCTGCGAATTCCAACTTTCCCTGAACACCCCTGAAATGCGCGGACGCTTTTGCCACATCAAGGATAGACATTTGCTCCACATGAGTTTGGGTCACTTGTGAGGCATGGGCCTTTAATGCCTCCATTTTTAAATCCACTGTGGGATTTATATCATAAAAAATAACCGGAAAAAATTCAGTAGAAGAGGGAACTTCATAAAAAAGAACATTTTTAGTTTGGCGGGTTGCCGCAATAGCGATTCTGGTGAGATTACGATGGTCCTGGTGATTGTCATTAGAATAATTAACCAGCACATAAGTAGGCTTGATTTTGTCTATCCACACATCAATTACTCCGATTGAGTCCCTTGAAACCATTAGTTTGGTATCTTCATAAGGACCCCACAACACTTCTTTAGCGCCAATTATCTTAGCTGATTCCTCCTGTTCACGCCGCCTAACTTGAGGATCACCCCCGGCAGAACCATCAGTTAAGATTCCAAGATAGACCTCATGAGATTGCCTGACACAATTAATCAGTGTGCCGGCGCAACCGATTTCAATATCGTCCGGATGTGCCCCAAGCGCAAGTATATTCATTAGTCTTCCTTAATAATTTTAAATTCAAGTTAGGCCATCCTGGCTAACTTTTCTAATGCTCAAATATGTCAATCGATTGCAATGCAGTTGTCCATCCCCTGGATTCCCCCTAAAGGCACGCGGGAATGACATACCGGGGTTGTCATTCCCGCGTGCTTTTAGCAGGAATCCATAAACATTGAAATTCCTATACATCAAATTACGGTTTTTGTATAGAGACTAAGAGGACTTTTCAATTTTTCCAATTGAAGCTTCCTGTAACAAAACTACAGGGAATCTTCTGTGTATTATAGTATAATATGGAGTACTTTTCGCAATAAATCTAACAGGGATATACAGAATGTGCGGGATAATGCTCATATTTATAAATACTGTTAAAATGAAACAGTCTGTTTCAAAAGGTAGAGAGGTTAAAAATAGAAAGACATTGAGGTAGACCTTTAACCTGGAATGTGAGCATGGATATTGAGAATGGCATTGAGGCCAGTATCTTTTTCAGCTATGAAAATTCTTCTCTTTTGACCGGCCATAATACATTCTACTCATGAAAAAATGCCCGGCTCTTTTTGGCAAAAGAGCGGACCTGGAATTTCATCTTGCAGCAGAAGTAGCCTGTTTGCGTTCCACCTTGAGCATCTCGCGGTATAGCTTATCCGAAAACCCGATTGACATGGTTACAAAGCGTGCTTTCGTCTCCAACATTTCTCCGGTGCTTAAGGCTTATCCGATTGACCTCGCTTGCGGAAAGCCGCACGCGCTTCACTACCTTGGTGTTCAGTTTGATAGGTTCTTCCAGTAACGGAAAATGTAACTCTACCCTGCAAGGTGGCTCTGGATAGATTTTCTTTGGGGACAAAAACTGGAGACCCCCTTCGCTGACATCAAGCACCTGATATTTATAATACCCTGTGCCTACAGTGAAATAGACCTCATAATTCGGCGGGATAAGAACCCTATTATATTTTCTTTTGTTTTTGATTTTAGATTTACTCTATCAATATATTATTCGTTAGCAGTATACTTGATGTATAGGAATTTCAATGTTTATTAGATTCCCAATCAATACTGAAACAAGTTCAGCACAGGGCTGGAAATGACATTCCCGCACTGCATATCTGTAAAATTGTGTTTTTTTAGGCGGTGTTTAGTTCTTTCTTTTTTAGCCGCTGTTTAGCTTTTGCTTTTTTACAGCGGCTTATGCAAAGCACAGCGCCTTAT
>CBDUII010000290.1:0-3971 GCA_965367285.1 uncultured bacterium | reverse complement strand
TATAGTGGACCCCATGTCACGGCAAATTTATTCTTTTTTCGGACGGGAAAATAGTATCGATCCAAATGCCGCCTTTCTTAATGGGGCGCAAAACATATACTTACTTACAATCTTTTTCAAACCAACTGCATCAATTTTAACTTCTTATAAAATTTGCCATTTTCCATTAACGTCTCATGGGTGCCTTTTTCTTTTACCTCTCCGTTCTCAATGTAGTAAATAATATCTGCTTCTCGAATAGTTGATAAACGATGTGCTACGGCAATTATAGTCAGTTGCCCATGCATTTCCTTTAAAGCCTGCTGGATATATTTTTCCGATTCGGAATCCAACGCGCTGGTAGCTTCATCCAGAACAAGCAACTCCGGCTGGTGATATAAGGCTCTGGCAAGAGCAATCCGCTGACGTTGTCCTCCAGAAACTTTAATTCCCCGGTCTCCTAAAATGGTTTCATACCCTTCACTGCATTTATTTATAAATTCATCCGCATAGGCAGTTTTTGCCGCATTCCTGATACGTTCCATGTCCGGGTCTGGATCTCCATAGGAAATATTATTTGCAATTGTATCATTTAATAGAAAAACATCCTGTGTGACAACTCCAACATGCTTGCAAAACTCATTACGGTCATAATAAGACATTGGTTGATTGTCATATAAAATTTCACCTGAAGTAGGCTGATACAATCCCATAATAAGGTCAATCAACGTAGTTTTCCCGCCACCTGAAGATCCAACAAAAGCAATAAACTGTTTCTTATCTATTTTCAAATTGATATCTTTTAGAACCAAATCATCTTTATAGGCAAAAGAAACCCTCTTCAGCTCTATTGCCTGTTCAAACTGAAATTTAGCAATTCCAGGTTCTTTACGTTTTTCATGTACAAGGTGCTTCATAATTATCTCAATACTGGGAAAACTCTTCGTCAGAGCAAGCCAGGTACCATTAACTGTATGGATTGAAGCGTTTAAACGATTAATAGCCAGCAGGAAAATAATTACCTCTGCTCCTGTCATTGCAAAGACTTTAAGCCCCGCATAAATTCCTATTGACGCTAATGTTATTGATGAAGCGCTATTGAAAAAAGGTTGAAAATGATACCAGCACTGGGTTTTAAAGGATGTCTTCCTTTCTTTTTCAATCACAGGATATGTCTGAGTTTCCACGAAATTTTCCAGTCCCATGCTTTTTATAGTTTTAATCCCAATTATAATTTCGGTAAAAGCAAATGACTGATGCAACTTGATGTCTTGAAATATTTTTAAGAGGCTATAGATTTTTCTGGAAAAGAAATAGGTCGCATACAATATAAAGCCGCCGAACAATATCATAATCGACGTTAGTTTCATAGAGATAATAAAAAGAGCGCATAAGTATGCAAGTGACAATAGTATGTAAACAAGCAGCGTAAGAATATTTCCAACGATTTGCGCAGCCTGGGCCGCCTGTTCATTGAGAATTGAAACAACCCTGCCGGTTTTAATATTGAGAAACCATGAATAGGGCCGGTTTAGAAGATCTGTAATTAGTTGTTTTTTTACATCCCGGATAAATGAAAAGCTCAAAGAGCCTGTAAGAACCGTTGTAATGTATGTGGTTAAATTGCCTATAATAATAACCGTAGTCGCAATTACAATGAGGACAAGCAAAGAAGGCTGCAATCCTATCATGCCAACTACAAAATTACTTAAAGAAACAAATATGTTCTGTGTCTCGCCGCTTTCAAGAAAAGAACTGATAACAGGAATATATAATCCCAAGCCTATTCCTGAAAAGACCGCTGAAAGAATACTCAGAATAATTGTTATAGCGGTAATAAATTTATAACGGCTGAATAAAAAAAGTTTTAAAAATTGAAAATATTGATTAACCATAGGAAATAGAGCGCCGCGTAGCCGCAACCAAGAATGAACAATAGTATAAATTACTTTTTTTTAAAAAAAGGTAATAGTTCACCGGTATCATTTTTTCCCCACAAAGACACAAATAAGAGTTGTCAGTTGCCGGTTTACAGTTGGCAGTTATGAAAAACATAACCGTAAACCGTGAACTGCGAACCGATAACATGCCTTCGTGTTTTGGTGGCTGAATTGTTACTTATACCATTAGACTGTAAAAACTTGTTTTTTGGCAAGTTTTTTTAGGCGGTGTTAAGTTGTTGTTATTACAGCGCCTTATGCAAGGCTCTGTTTGTTCGCCGGAGCGGTAGCTCCATTTGGTTGCGGCCCTTGCCGCCTTATGTTTGAATCAATAATTGGCGGGCTTTCATGCCCAGATTTACAATCGCCCTGCAAATAGCGGCGGTTTTTTCGATTAATGTTGGAACGAAAAAAAGAACCCTGTGTATAGCAGCATTATAAAGAATAATTCTTTTAATATTAAGATAGCAGTACTGATAAATCTGTGAAACATTACCGAATCGAAAATCAGCCATATTGATAAAAAACCTTTGATAACAGTGTTTGCAAACCAGCATGCTGCCCTGGGAAAAATTTAGCCGGCAATTTTTATTTCCTCCATTGCAGTGCGGACAATATACGTCTATGTCAAAAGTTTGCTGGCTTGTTTTTTTAATTTTAATGATTTTTCCAAAAGCAAATCGTCTTCGATAATTATTTTCAAATTCAACTTTACGCCATAAGTATAAAAAGTCGATTTTAGAAAGAGAGGTCATATCAACAGGAGCATATGGATCTGCATAATAAGCGGGCACATTTGTTAAGATCCCTTTTTCTATAACATTTTCATAGAGCGTTGTTCCGGGGTATGGCGATATCAATCGGAAACCAATGTTAGTTTTTTTAAATTTCCGTCCAAAATCAATTGTTTCCTGCATAGTTTCAATGTTTTCGGCAGGGTCGCCAAAAATAAAGTTGCCCTGGATAGACATTTTTGCTTTGATAGTAGCTGTGATCGCCTTTTCTATTAATTCCGGATTAATGCCTTTTCTCATGCTTTTTAGCACAGATCTGCTGGCGCTTTCAAAACCATAACTGACCTCGCGACACCCAGAATCTTTCATTGTTTTTAATAAATCATCGCTCACTATATTAACCCGAAGCTGGCAGCTCCAAATAAGGCCCATCGGTTTGATGGTTTCGCAAAACTCAATAACCCGTTCCTTGTGGGCGGCAAACATATCATCTAACAGGGATAATTCATTAATATTATATTCTTCCACCAGAGACCTTATTTCACCGAATAAATTTTTTAAAGAACGGAGCCTGTATTTCCCGCCCATAACTCTGAAGCAAAATGTGCACCTGGCAGGACAGTCCCTGCTGGAAAGCACAAAACCTATTCGTCGTCTTGAGGATGTTGTTATGGATGAAAGATGCTGCGCTTGACGGTTAAAGTTATCGAGGTAATAGCCGTACTCAAAACCTTCGTAGTCAGGATAAGGCAGTTGATCTAAATTTTCTATTAATGGAGTTGGTGAGGTTTTAATAAATCTACCTTTATCTTTAAAAGCAACACCTGAAACAGAATGGACGTCTGATTTATTTTTTAAGGTTTGCAGTAAATTATCAGTAGTAATCTCACCTTCGCCTAAAACCAGATAATCCGGTTTAAGCTCCTCAAGAATAAATTTGGGATCGCCTGTGGCAAGCCCGCCTCCGACTATTATTTTAGATTTCGGACTATGTTCGCGAGTTGTTTTAATAATATTTCTTGTATGTTCAAGGTATAAAAAAATTCCGCCTGTACCGATAACGTCAAAATTATGTTCTTTCAGGGCATCTCGCAACTTAGATGAATTATAGTGATTCAGGTTTAGACAGGTTACATTGTAACCTTTATATTTTAAATATGAAGAAATAGCCAAAAGCCCGGACGGCAATGAGTAAGACCCGCTTCCATAGTTTGGAATAACCAGTAAAATTTTCATTTTAATTGCTCCTTAAACGACTAACTTTGTTGCCCATGGTAACTATCGAGGGGAAATGTGACACATAGCATTAGCGTTGACT
>CBDUII010000289.1:0-3978 GCA_965367285.1 uncultured bacterium | reverse complement strand
TGCGATATACAGAGGAGAATTTTTAAAAGGTTTTGACTTGATGTGTATCCAGAGAAATTTAAAAGCATTAGGAACGTTTGGTTATCAAGTTAGCGTCAAAAAAAATGAAAGATACAGAGACGCCATACCAAGGGCAATTGAATATATTTTCAGCAATCTCAGCAAATATAATGATTTGCAAAGGTTGAAAAGATGCCTGGAGATATTATACAATTAAAAACCAGCGATCAGCCATCAACTAACTCGCTTAAATACTTATAGCTGACCGCTTTTTATACAAAGGATTAAAAAACTTGTTCGCTCAAAAAGATATTTTGATATTCATTCACATTCTTGCATTAGCAATAGTGCTCGGGGGGTCTCTTTTCGAGGTATTTATTTTGCACCCAATTTTGAAGAAAAAAACGGATAAAACAAATAAAATCCAAACCATTGCTCGTGCCATTAGCCTGTTTTCTCCAATAAATTTTGGGGTGTTGGCTGTAATGGTTTTTACCGGAGCATTGCTTCTTTTTAGTTTAAATGAAAAGATTTCAAATATTTCGTCACCTCTTTATCTAAATGTTTTTTTTATAAAAATTTTGCTTGTAAGCGTGATATTTTCCATAGCCGCTTACCAAACATTTCATCTTCGATTCAGAATTGTTACCATGAATGTTGACAAAATAAGCGGAGAAAATCTTCCGAAACCGTTTCGCATAATGCGAACCTGTTCTATAATTAACATCATTTTAATCACCATTGTTATCCTATTAGGAGTCTCCATGAGCAATTTAACATAATCCGGTATGGAGGGAAGGAGTTTTCCGTCGTTTTATTTGTATTTTAAAACACTATATTATGCTCACCTTAGTAACTTATTGTGATGTTATAACCCAAATGCATGCAAATATAAAAGTGCCACTACCCCGACAATCTGACCGGTATAAAATATCCTTCCAAAGAGGTGCCATCTGCGAAATTGAATTCTTTGAGGGTCTCTCCCCATCGGAGTATCGAATGTCTTTATTTTTTCTCTGAACTTCCAGAGCCTTTTAGAAACTATTTTGCCGAATACATAGCAGTGAAGGACGATAATATAAATTACCCACTCTATATGCTGATACGAATAGGTGAGCTTGCTTTTGAAGTAAAAGAGAACGAGCATGGAGACAGCAAGAACCCGTATCAATGTATCCTGGCGCTTCAGTATCCGTGATGTCAGGTACGATGCCTCGGTGGTGGACTTCATGTAGTTAAATAAAAATGGAATAGCAATCAGTCCAATGCCAACACAACTCCCTCCCCAAATCATCAAGAGTGTTGTATATACAAAATCTATATGTGATTCATAGATTGAATAGTCCATGGTTAGTCATTGGTTACTTGTTATTAAATACAGGCGGGAGTTGGTCAGCATGGGATCTTTTGAAATAAAACATCGAACATTGAACAGCGAATTTTGAAGTAAAAAGCATCCATGCTTTATGACTTTTCATTCATTATTCGTCATTCCTTGTTCGATAGTAGATATTCAGTATGGCAATCTGCGCGCTTTTGCTTACTGCCAACCGCACCACTGGTTGCGGCTTCGCTGCGTTATGCTTATCCCATGGTGGAGATTACGGCAAAACCTTCTTTTTTAATGCCTTTTACTATGGGTTTTATATTGCAGGACTCCAACCGGAAAAGATAAACGCTCTTTTTTTTGTCTTTCGGGAAAGGTGTTATTCCAACGCTAATTATTTGTTCGTCATTCTTATATATAATACTTGAAATCTTATCAAAATTGGCCTGACTTTCTTTCATTAAAACATCTATCCTGGAAGAACTCTTCAGCATTCCCATCATCTCAATGAATATGCCAAGTATATCCATAACAGAAATAATACCCACTAATTTACCACTTTTCATAACCGGCAGAGCACCTATTTTATAACTATAAATGATACGTGCTGCTTCTTCCACCTGGGCTTCTTGAGAAATGGTAATGGCATTATTTGTCATAATATCCTGCACCTTTAGATGGTCGAGATTCCATCCCAGTGGTATTTTTTTCCCGGGTATTTTTTCAGGTATCATTGCGTAACGGATATCCTTTTCTGTCACTATTCCGATCAACTTTTTGTTTTTTATAACCGGTACATGCCGGATTTTATTTGCTTTCATCAATTTATTCACTGCCCGCAATTTAGCGGTAGGGCCAGTGGTAACCGGATTTTTAGACATTACTTCTTTTACAATCATTTTGCTATTTTCCCAATATCTCTTTGGATGTTACAATCCCGATCTGTTTTCCAGTATTTGTGACAATCAGGTGCTTTAAGTCATTGTCCAGCATCATTTGCCTGGCTTTAAACATGGATTCGTTTCCCATCTATAGTTAACAGTTCTTTTTACATAATTTTTTCCACTCTGTTTTTTGATGGACTTCCGTCTTCTGATACAACTTTATATACAATATCTGATTCTGTTACTATGCCCTTGATATTTCCTGGTGCGTCTTTAACCAGCACGCTGTCTACCTGGTGTTCTTTCATCTTTTTCGCTACCGAAAGAACCGTGCTTTCAGATTCTACAAATACCGGTTCATCTTTGATCAAATCTTTTACCATCAAAAGCGAATGAACATCGGTCATTTTTCTCCTAAAAAAATGGCATAATATTATTATTTTTCATATAAAAAATATTTTGAAGACTAATTCTAAACCAGTTGAAAAAAAAAAGAAAGACCTATTTTAATAATTTTTTAAAATTAGTTAACTGAAAAATTGCTGAATGTCAAACCAAAAGGGTTTCGCTACTGATCTTGTGACGCCGTCCCCCTCGAAAAGCTTCTCCGTGGCAAGGGCAGGGCCGAAACCTTTATATATTCTCCGGTAAAGAGAAAGAACTTTGGCTCGCATCTTATCCGGCTTCTTCCTGTTTGATCGCCTACCACGATTCTTATGGACAACTCCATGGCCACCCTCTTCCCTTACGGCCCTCACAAGCCTCCTTACCTGACGCTCGCTTAGACACAACATCGAGGCCGCCGCCTTCTGCCTGATATGCCCCTTTCTTACATCATGAACCGTCTTTAATCTCCTTACATCTCTTAAACTTATCCTTATAATGTCTTTTCCAAACATAATCTCCTCCAACTTGTTTAAAAAGATTACAGATTACATAGGACATTTCTATTTTGCTATTTTAGGACATTATCATTTCGGCGAAACAGGTGGAAATAAAATAGCTTCATGTTTCTGCTCCTATGAGGATTAATGCGTGATGATAGCATATTCAGAGTTTTAGGGAAAAGAGTATTCAATTAGAATGTGGGTTGTAGTTGGGGGGGAATGGCACCAGTGGAGTAATTTTTTCCCTCTCAGTTGCTTCTGCTTTTAAGTGTTGGAAGGCGAAGATAGCGTCCCAGACAAAATCAATGTTCCCCGCATATTTATCGTTATAGTAGAAAGGCTTTCTGTTTCACCTGTTTATTTTCGATTAATTGGAGGAACCACGTATATAATTGAAAAATCGGTTTAATTACAAGTAGTTATGAGAAAATTGGCTTATAATCCCAGGGTAGGTACACTAACCAGACTGCGCTACTCCCCGATCTTAAAATCAATGACTTACAGAGTGTCTAAAAACTTTGGCAAAACTAAAGGTGGGATTATACATTTAAACCACATCCAACTTCAACCCATTTAACCTCATGTCTATCTAATAAAGCCCTTATCTCATGGAAGAAGGTCTTTCCTCGAATTCCATGTAATCATAAGGGTGTAAATATTTAAAATAACCATTATGCTCATAGAGGTTAAGAGGCAAATCTTTTTTTCCTTTTTTACGAGGTCGAGCAACCATGATTTAATATCCTTTCTAAAAGGGGACTTTTTTTATTTTGCAACGTATTTCCAGGAGAGTCAAGATCAATGAAAATGCTGTTAATTTTTTATTTGTCGTAACTCTATGATAATGTCCTCCCTTTAACTCAATAGAAAAGTCCTCATA
>CBDUII010000288.1:0-3998 GCA_965367285.1 uncultured bacterium | reverse complement strand
TAAGACCAGAATTTTGTAAATTATTATTGATAATATAGTGGTAAAGGGCAGCGTAACAAACCAGGATAAAACTATATTTTTAACAACTTGAAAATTAAGTGAGGCTATACCCCGTGCCAGACCGACCCCTATTACTGACCCAACAAGGGTATGGGTAGTAGAAATGGGTAGCCCTAACCTGGAACAAATCAAAACGGTGGTGGCTGCTCCGAATTCCGCGGAAAAACCTCTGGAAGGCGTTAATTCAGTAATCTTTTTCCCAATAGTTTCCATAACTTTATAACCCCAGGTGGATATTCCAATAGCTATTCCCGTGCCTCCCAGCACTAATATCCAGAAGGGGACTTCAACTTCCATCAGCACTGTATTAGTTTGAATAACAGACACAATAGCAGACAACGGACCAATAGAGTTGGCGACATCATTTGCTCCGTGAGCAAAAGCAACATAAAAAGCAGTTATAATTTGCAAATAGACAAATATTTTTTCCATTCCATGAAACTCTTTGTCGAGACTATTTCCATGATCTTCTTTTATCCGTTTCATTAAAATATTGCACACAATAAAAGATAAGATGCCTACCCCCAGGGAAATAATAAAAGCTTTACCAAAAGGGATATTCAGGTGGAGATTTTTCATCCCTTTATAAATTAAAGAAAGGGTTAGAGTGATAAAAATTATAAATACTAAATATGGAGCATAAAATTTAACATTTTTTATTGGAAATTGGGTGTCAATGATTTTTCTTTTGATAAAAGTAAAAGTAATAAACGATATTAATCCACCTGTGACAGGGGATATAAGCCAACTGGCAAAAATCTGAAATATTTTACCCCAGTTCAAGGCATCTATCCCGCCGACAATAAGCCCAATCCCTATTATCGCCCCAACGATGGAATGAGTGGTGGAAACAGGCAGAGCATAGTACGTGGCCAATTGAAGCCATAACCCGGTCGCAATGAGAGCGGCCAGCATTCCCAATGCTAATAAAATGGGTGAATGCACAAAAATATCCGGATTTATCATTCCCTTGCGAATAGTATTTGTAACGTTGCCTCCTAACAGTACTGCACCGGCAAAATTAAAAATAGAAGCCGCGATAACAGCCTGCTTTAAAGTGAGAGCCCCGGATCCGACAGAAGTCCCCATGGAATTCGCGACATCATTCGCTCCAATGTTCCATGCCATGTAAAAACCGAAAGATACTGCAACTACAAGAATAATCATTTCCGTTGTCATTAGATTTTCCCTATTTAGACAAAAATAAGCGTAATAATTTGGTTACCTTTTCAGATGCGTCCGCAATTTCGGATAATGTTTGAAAAATTTTCATCCACATAAATATAGATACAGGGTCTAACTCTTTTTCCATTTTAAATAGCGACTGGGCGAGCTTATATTGAATCTTGTCCGCTTCCCATTCCAGGGTACTGACTTCTCCAACCATTTTGATGACTTTTTCCGCTTCCGGACCGCTAAAAGACGCCTCCAGTAAAGTATTTAATTCAAGAATGACTTTTGCCGATAAATTCCCAACCTGAACCACTTTCTTAACAAGATCACCTAAAAGAAGTTTTAATTTATCCGGCACTGTCATCTTTCTCAGGTTTAATACTACTGCCAGGTCTTCAACTGCGTCACATACCGAGTCCTGGGCAGAGAGCAGGTTCAAAAGGTCTCGCCGATCCACTGCAAGAAAAATGTTTCTGGGCAAAGTGTCTCGAATTTTATCTTTGATTTTATCTGCCTGGTGCTCCAGCTTCATAATCTTCTTTGTTATTGCTTTGAATTCTTTTGAATCCTGTTTATAAAGAGAATCGAAGAGCGGTTGTATTTGCTCCAGACACTCTTTAACTTTTTCAAGATGCTCCTGGAGTGGCTTAAAAGGAGACTTGCCGAATAGGTTTAAAATAGTATTGCGCATTTTTTACCTCCTTTAAAAAATTGATCAAAAAAAGTTGTATAAATCGCACATCTTCTGATTAAATGGAACCACTTCTTTTTTAAGCGCATTATTGTATCAGAAGCATTATGAGTTTAACAAAGAATTAACAATTTTCTAATAAAATACTAACAAGTTCATGAGATGCTTCATTAGTTTTCTGTATTATAAACTTGTAAAATTGTGTTTTTTTAGCACAATTTTTATTAGCAGATTGGGCGGTAGCCCATTTGGTTGTGGCCCTGGCCACTCTGTGCTATTTTGCGGCTAAGAATACATCCAATTCCTGTAAATATCAATATGGTTCGAGAAGAAATTTTAATTGTTGATGATGAAGAAGATATTTTAGAGCTGATACGTTTTAATCTTTCGAACGATGGTTATGAGTGTTCCTCTGTTTCTTCAGGAGAAGAGGCGCTAAAGAAAGCGCGCTCCGAAATCCACGACCTTATTGTCCTGGATTTGATGCTCCCCGGCTTAGATGGCTTGGAAGTTTGTAAAGCCCTGAAAAAAGATCCAAAAACCGAACAAATCCCTATTATCATGCTCTCGGCAAAAGGCGAAGAGTCTGACATTGTGATCGGTCTTGAATTAGGCGCTGATGATTATATCACAAAGCCCTTTAGTCCCCGCGTATTGATGGCAAGAGTTAAAACGGTTCTCCGGCGTAAAAGCAAACCATTTCCTTGAAATTATCGCGAAACAGACAAATCGGTTAGAGGCAATTGTAGAAGATTTGCTAAGCCTGGCCAGACTGGGAAAAGAGGAAGAATCTGAAAAAATTACTTTAGAAGAAAGCCCTCTCCGAGAAATACTGGAATCCGCTGTACAGGCATGCTCTCTCAAAGCGTCCGAAAAAAATATTAAAATCAATTTCATTTGTGAAGAAAACATTAAAGCAAAAATCAATCCCCGGTTGTTGGAGCAGGCTGTGGTGAACCTGATTGATAATGTCATCAAGTATAGTGAGCCTGAAAAGGAAGTTGATGTGATAACAAAGAAATCGAACGGTAAAGTCATTATAAATGTTTCCGACCATGGGTGCGGAATAGAAAAAGATCATCTTTCAAGAATTTTCGAGCGGTTTTATCGTGTGGATAGAGCCAGGAGCCGTGATCTGGGGGGAACAGGTCTTGGATTGGCGATTGTCAAACATATCGCGCAACTTCACCAGGGTGAGGTTGCTGTAGAAAGTACACCTGGGGAGGGGAGCGTCTTTAGTATTTCGCTGAATACACAGCTTTCAATGAAAGATTGCTAAATAACATCCCAACTGCCCCCCCCCATACCAAATTAAGAGATCAAACATGATGACAAAAGAGAGCAGTGATTATTGATTCAAAAAGATGGTTGAAATAGCAGAATTAATTTGATACTATATGAATTAAATTGAATGCAGGAGAATTCAAATGCCTAAAACTATTACTTTACGATTAAAAGATGAAGTTTATAAAAAATTCAATAAGGCCGCGGTAGAAGATAATAGAAGTATATCTAATTTAATTGAAACCCTTGCTTTAAAAAAATTAGATGAAGATTTTCTTGTAGATAAATTAGAAATGGAAGAAATTTTATCGAATAAAGCATTATTGAAAAGGCTCAAAAATGGGCATAGGCAAGCAAAACAAAAAAAAGGAAAGATGATTGATTAAGTTTAAAGTTTTTGAAACAGATCAGTTTCAAGAAGACTTGGCAAAGGATTTTGAAGGGCAATCTCAACGAATTAATAAAAAACTTAGAGAATATATTTATCCTCAGTTGAGAGAGAATCCTTACTATGGGAAAAACATAAAAAAATTAAAAGCCCACAAGCCTGAAACTTGGCGATATCGTGTTGGTAATTACAGGTTCTTTTATGAAATAGATAATAAAACTCGTATAATTTATATGATCGCTACAGAAGCAAGAAAAGACAGTTATTAAATTAGGAATCAAGATTTTCTGCTATTTGGAGTTTTTCGAAGCTAATGATTTATATTCTTCCGCTCTATGCCATACTATCTCTCCTTCAATCATTCTGCATTCGCATATGTTCCACTCCAGTTATACTTTTGTC
>CBDUII010000287.1:0-4010 GCA_965367285.1 uncultured bacterium | reverse complement strand
AGTTAAAGTAAGTGCATAAGCCGTACCTTAATAACAATTTAGACATCTAAAGATTAGTGAATCTCCCCGTGCTTCCGCGCAGCGAAGCGAAGCCGCAACCAAAATTTTTACCACGACGCTCAGTAGAGTAAAGGCAGAATAGCTAATTGAGCTATTCTGCCTTTACTCTACGCGATATCGGCGCCCTCTGCGGTAAATTTATTTTTGCTTGCGGCGAAGCTGGACTGTGCTTATCCGTAGTGCTCTTTTATCCAGGATTGATATTCTCCACTTTTTACACGGTCTACCCATCCTTGATTTGAGATGTACCATTGGATTGTCTTTTTTATCCCGGATTGAAAGGATTCCTCAGGGTTCCAGTCTAGCTCGTTTTTTGTTTTGCTGAAATCAATCGCGTACCGGAGGTCATGTCCTGGACGATCTTTAACAAAGGTTATTAATTCTTTCCTTGATCGGTTCGGGAGTTTTTCCACTGTTTGGTCCAATATGTCACAGATCTCCTCAACCAGGTCAATATTTTTCATTTCGCAATTGCCGCCAATGTTATATGTTTCCCCCCTCGTTCCATTCTTCATGATTTTCCAGACAGCCTTGCAATGATCCTTTACAAAAAGCCAATCTCTAACATTGCTGCCATCCCCATAAACAGGAAGAGGTTTTCCTTCAATGGCATTGAGTATCATAAGCGGTATCATTTTTTCAGGAAACTGGTAAGGACCATAATTGTTAGAACAATTGGAAATTGTTATCGGCAGGCCATAGGTTTTGTTGTAAGCCCTTACGAGGTGATCGGAAGCTGCCTTGGAAGCTGAGTAAGGACTATTGGGTTTATAAGCCGTCTCTTCTGTGAAAAAACCATCATTGCCCAAGCTGCCAAAAACCTCGTCAGTGCTTATATGGTGAAAAAGAATTAACTGATCCTTGTTTGCTCTGGCTAATTCAAGCAGGTTAAATGTGCCAATAATATTTGTCCGGATAAAAGCATCCGGCCTGACAATAGAGCGATCCACATGGGATTCTGCGGCAAAATGGCAGACAGTATCTATCGGGTATTTGCTGAACACCTCTTCCATGTTTTTAAAATCACAAATGTCTTTTTTTTCAAAAACGTACCTATCAGAAAATTGAGACTGAATATTGGCAAGGTTTTCAGGATTCCCGGCGTAAGTGAGTTTATCCACGTTGATGATTTGTCCTGAGAAATCAGACTCCTCAAGAAGATACCGGATAAAATTTGCCCCAATAAAACCACAACCCCCAGTTACCAACAAGTTCTTCATCACTTTTCCCCGGTCACTTCATTGATCAAGCGTTCACGATATTCAGAGACAAACATACCTATATCTTCTTTCCAATGCTTCATAACATTAATCTTTTCTTCCTTGAGCCTCTGGTTTTCCAAAGTGGAATTCTCCGGTCTACGGGCCGGAGTAGGGTGCTCATCCGTAATGCAGGGAATTAACTTATGCTGGATTTCCATTTTTTGCAGAAAATACTCTGCGGCCTCAAACCAGGTACTGTATCCCTCGGAAGTAGCATGATAAGTCCCCTGACCATTGGATTCAATTATTTTTTTAATCTGCATAGCCAGTTGATAAGTCCAGGTAAGAGAACCGAACTGGTCATTAACTACTTTTATTTCTTTTTGCGGGTTTTTTAAGCTCAGTCTTAATATGGTTTTAAGAAAATTATGACCATGAATCCCGTACAACCACGCTGTTCGTAAGATAGCGTAAGAATTGGTTGCTTTTTGGATGGCAAGTTCAGCTTCAAGTTTTGTCCTGCCATAATACGTAAGAGGATCCGGGCTATCGTCTTCCACGTAATGACCCGGCAGTTTTTTTTTGCCGTTAAAAACATAATCAGTTGAAATATGAATAAGCTTGCAGCCGAGTTTATCGGATATTTCAGCAAGGTTTTCAGGGCCAATAACGTTGACTTTCCACGCTAAATCCTTCTCAGTTTCACAGGCATCGACTTTAGTATAAGCGGCACAATTAAGAATAATATCCGGCTTAAAGTTATTTATTATGTTTTCAGTTTGTTTATAATCGGAAATATCCATTTCTTTGTGGCTATGCGGCAGCACTTCATGCTTTTCCTTAAGGGGCTCATAACAATCAAAAGCTAATTGTCCGTTACCACCGGTAATTAATATTTTCATATTTTTCCATGTTTGTTGATTACTTGCATTAGTCAGAAAAAATCACATTCTGGAATTTCTAACGGGGTAAATAGCTTGATTTGCCACTAAGGCATTTGATAAATCCGCATTATGTCAAATGCAGAAGTTTGTCTATTATCTTCACAAGCGTGGCAGCCTGCGGCTTCGTAATATACGCGTCGGCGCCAACTTCCATGCATTTGTGCGCCATTTGCTCGTTAATCAGCAAACTGAAGATGATTACTGGAACATCGGAAAGTTTCAGTTTCGTTTTTAACAGTTTACATACAGTCAGCCCATCCATCTGAGGCATTTCTATATCGGTAATAACGAGATTAAGGAGATCTGTTATATTTTTTCCGTCTTTTTCTGCCTTTTTTTCAAGCTGGTGATATGCTTGAAAGCATCCTTACCGTTCTCGAAAACCGTAATATTGAATCCGGCTTTTTTGAGAATGCTTGTCATGGTGGTGCGAATCAACTTTGAATCTTCAGCAAAAATGATTTTTGTGCTTTCACGCTTTAGCTCATTCTGTAGTGGAGGTTCTTGTGGGTTAAAGGAGGCGGCCACCTTAACAGGCGTTTTAAGTACATTTACCCTGCCCTGGTGTCTTACAGTAAAGGCAGATGCATGAGGCATTGAAACCCTTTATGCAAAAACAACCCGTGAATAAAAGTGGCTGGTATAATCTTTATTCCCAGGGGTGCATTTTTGGATGAGGAAAGTTCCAGGTTTATGTTTTGCGGAGGTTTTTTCTATAGCCTCAAGAGTAGACTTGTACTTACCAATTACCTTATGGTCTTTTATTACGATATGCTTTCCCTTGTGTTTTCTTACCAGCCGGGTCTGGTTTTTCAGACAATAATTAAACTCTTTTTCAAGTGGTTTGCTCATAGTATTTATAACGTAAAATAAATTAAGTTTCTTATTATAGGTTGGTTTTGATTTTTTTGCCAGTCTTGTCTTGCAGGAAGCATCTATAATATAAGACGCCCAAAGCCCTGTCAAGGCTTATTTTTCTTTGAATTTATGTATCAATTAACACCATGTTAAATAGGACATATAATATATAAAAACCCTTTAGTATCTCCCGGCACTTTACGACAACTCACCTTTCGGCCTTTTCCCCATCCTTACGGATATATAGGACACTTATCCATGGGACATTCTCGGACTTCTTTACTCTGATCTCCCGAACATTCCATACATTTCGCTCTGATTGCTTTCGTTGGAGTTGAATTCTAATTGTCGCTCATCATCTTCATCACAGACCCTTCCTAAAATGCCGTTTTTTGTTAAAAACCCCATAGGTAGCTAAGGTTTTTCCGGCTAACTCCGACAGGGGTATACCGGCTTACTATGGGTAGAAATAATTAAGCCCCTTAAAAGGACAACAGCAACCCCTGGCAGAGAAAATATTAGACAGATGGGGTTTTATTAGACAGGTGACAAAAATTGTCGTTGTAAGAACTTGTTTTAAATGCCCCCGGCGCGATTCGAACGCACGGCCTACGGATTAGGAATCCGTTGCTCTATCCTGCTGAGCTACGGGGGCAACAGTTTCATTTATGCTATTACACCGTAAAAACTTCTTTTTTTTAGGCGCTGTTAGTTCTTGTTTTTTACAGCGCCTTATGCAAAGCGGGAAAATTTTTTCGTTTGTTCTCCTGGGCGGCAGCCCATTTGGTTGCGGCGACTCGCCGCTTTATGTTTTAATGTGTAATAACAAATTACTGAAGAAAAGTCAAATCATGGTATTGCCATTTGTCGTAACTCTATGAATAATGTCCCCCCTTTAACTCAATAGAAAAGTCCTCATAAACTGGTGTCCGAAAGGAGGCACCAA
>CBDUII010000286.1:0-4021 GCA_965367285.1 uncultured bacterium | reverse complement strand
GGATCAGGCTTCTCATTATTTTGATTATTGTCTGGGTGGCTGCGGATTTATATGGTATTTTGCCTTTCCGGACTAAAGTTGAAATGCGAGCTGTAACTCCATCTCAAGGTACCCTGGGCGCGGATGAACGTTCGACAATTGATGTATTTAAGTCCGTTTCTCCCTCAGTTGTTTATATAACCAATAAAAGGCTTCAGAGAGGTTTTTTTTCACTTGGTGTTACGGAAGTTCCCCAGGGAGCTGGTTCCGGTTTTTTATGGGATGATCGGGGGCATATAGTAACTAACTTTCATGTAATCTATGATGCGCATGGGATTGAAGTCGCTCTTCAAGATGGAAGGAGATTTAATGCGGATATTGTTGGTGTTGATCCAGACCACGATCTGGCAGTTTTGCGAGTTCCTGCCTGGAGACTTAATATTAAACCGGCAATGATAGGGAGTTCAAAAAACTTAGAGGTAGGACAAAAAGTTCTGGCCATAGGAAATCCTTTTGGGCTGGACTCGACATTAACAACCGGAATAATCAGCGCGCTTGGCAGAACTATACAATCGATGACGAAACGGTATATCCACGATGTGATTCAGACGGACGCGGCAATAAATCCGGGTAATTCCGGAGGGCCTCTTCTGGATTCTTTTGGCAGGGTAATCGGCGTAAATACATCCATTATCAGTCCCAGTGGCGTCAACGCCGGGATCGGTTTTGCAGTGCCGGTAGATACAGTAAACAGGATTGTCACACAACTGATAAATAAAGGGAAAGTAGCCAGACCCGGACTGGGTATTTCATTGGTTCCAAACCGTTTTATGACTCAATGGGGTATGGAAGGTGCTGCAATATTGGAGGTGAATAAAGGGAGCTCAGCTGATGTTGCCGGTTTAAAAGGAATTACAAGGTTTCCAAACGGAGAAATTGAAATGGGAGATGTAATTATTGAATGTGCCGGATATCCAGTCAAAAAAAGCTCCGATCTTATCAAAGCCCTGGATCGCCATCAGGTGGGGGATGAAATTGATATAGTGTTTATAAGAGACAGCAACAAAATGCAAGCAAAAGTGATTCTACAGGAAATCGGTTAATTGTTAACACAGAATTAGCTGAAGCAAACAATCCGTCGCTTGACCTAAAATATCTTTCCTTTATAAAGCACTTCACTTAATGCCTTTTGGGCTTCAATAAGATATTGATAATACCCAAGTGTATTAGTTTTTATGCTTTCTGAAACCATACCATTTTCAAGGGCATTATATATTTCTATAATTCCATCTTTTAATGATTTTTCTGTTTTAAAGCCAAGCATATTTGAAATTTTATCGAAGCACACATTGTAGGTCCTGCGATCCGGATCGTCAGGTACAATTTCTAATGAAGTAAACGGAACAACGTCTCTGATACAATTGGCAATTTGTGAAATTTTATAATTCAGCTGGTTTGAACCGACATTAAAAATCTCTCTGTTTATTTTAGTAACAGGGGTTTCCATTACGATTTCAAACGCCCGGGCAACATCACTGACATGCACCATTGGCCGCCATTGCTGCCCCTGACCGGTTATATAAATTCGCCGTTTATTATACGCGTAAAGCACCATCATGTTCACAGCGAGATCAAACCGCATCCGGCTGGATAGCCCGTAAACAGTGGCATTTCTCAAGAATGTGACGCAAAAGTTATCATTGCCCAGAGGACTCACTTCTTTTTCCATAGCTAATTTGGTTTTAGCGTAAAGTGATACTGGATTAGTCGGGCTGGTTTCAGTTAATGCACTGACGCTTCCCTGTCCATAAACCGAACATGAAGAAGATGCAATATATCTTTTAACACCCATCTCCTTTGCAAGCTTTGCCAATCTTAAACAACCTTTATAATTGATCGATTCAGTTGCAGTTGGGTCAAGGTCACATGACGGATCATTAGATATTCCGGCCATATTGATTACCGCCTTAACCCCACTTAAAACTGTTTTGTCAAAGTAACGAATGTCGTCTTTTATCAAGCTAAAATTTTTATTTGGAAGAAAATCCTTGACCGGTTCTTGTCCAAAAAAACACCTGTCAAGAACAATAACTTCATGTCCTTTGTTCAGCAAAAGCTTTGTTAATTCGGTGCCAATGTATCCGGCGCCACCAGGTATTAATATTTTACTCATAACACGTCTTTTTTATTAATCAATTTACCGCCGAGATCGCAGGGTGGCATGGCTGCAACCAAAAAAAGGAACCACAGATTGCACCGATGACACAGATTAATTTTTATCCACTGAAAACACCGAATAGTTTAAGATAAATGTGCCACGCGCCTAAAAAAATGTGTGCACATCATGGATCATCTCCACAAAAATTCTCAAAATTTGGACTTATCAGCATCCTCTTGAGAAGCTGTTTTATGCAATAGTACGTCCAGGCTTTTAGGTCCATGATTGAAAATAAGGTCTATAACAGACAGGTATGGCACAAAATCACCCCACAGTTGTTGATAAATTGGGTGATTGTATTCCTGAAATTCCAGTACTATATTATTTTTTTCAAAACTTTTATAATCGTAAATAGCTTTGCCTGCTGAGCCGTTATAATAATGCGTTGCACCGACTGCCGCGCAAATTTTAATAATCCTGTCTTTTGCGTTCTTTTCAACCGGTATTTCCGTTTCAGAACTTCGTAAGAGTTTTCGTTTTAAACCGAGCTTGTCCAATAAAAGCTTTATAAAAGCAATATCAATGTCATATAAGAACTTCCAATCACAGTTATATATTTCCTCAAGCTTGGGATAAAGTGAATCAAAGAATGGCGCCCTGGAATAATTCATTTTTATTGTTTCCATGTGATTTTTTGCCCAGTTTTGATTATTGTCAATTTCTGTATTTTTAAGTAGTTGCGTAAAACGGCCTTTAGTTTTTACCGGCAAAGTTAACCATGCTGTTCCGCTTGAGGTTTTGATTTTATTGCGTGATCGCCAGTCCCGTTTTGTGTATTGAACATCATCAAGAAATACGAAAATGTCACACTTATTCATAAGTTCAAAAAAACCAAACCATGGAATAAACCCGGGCTGCAGGATTACAGCACGACATTGGTTTGGATTTTGGATTTTAGATTTCGGATTTCGGATTTCGGATTTTAAACTTTCCAATCCAGAATCTGCAATCTGCAATCTGCAATCAGAAATATCTTTTCTAAACACTGCCTCATCGTAACGCAGCATGAAAAGATTTTTTTCAAACTCTCCCATAGTTTTTTTTACTTTTTTACCTTTAATCAATTCTATCAGCATTTCAGGATGATGAGCGCCTGCGGCAAAGGAAAGAACAGCGCCGCTTCCAAACCTGTTATTTATGTCCGTGAAGAAGTAAATACCATGTCGATCTTTAATGCACTGTATATTTGCGGGACCACAAATTTTTAATTTTGAGGCTATATCAACACCCCATTGTATAAGTTCAGGATTGTGAACGGTTTTTCCTTTTAAAACTTCACCTCCGCGAACAGCTAATCTCTCACGCGGAACTACAGAAAGCGGCTCGCCGCCAAAACTTGAGAGAACGTCAATGGTATATTCTGTTCCTTCAATATACTTCTGAATAATATATTCTTCATCTAATTGTAATGCTTTAAGCTGTTCTTTTGTTTTAATAAGATAGGTATTGTTAGAGCCTTCTCCCATTCTTTTTTTTAAAAAAAGAGGAAATTCAATTGGGATATCATAATTTTCCATGTCGTATAGGACTGTCTCAGGTACTGGAATGGAATGATTTCTACAAAACCGGTAAGTTTCCCATTTATTCAAACAAATATGGATTGTTTCTGTCGATGAAATAACAGGAAGGACACCCATATTTTTTAAATCAGGTCTTAAGTTTTCGAGGGCAGCAATTGCCTTATTTGATAGCGGTACTATGGCGGTTATTTTCTCCTTCTTGCAAAGATCGATAAAATGAAAATGAAAATCAGATGAATAAAACATTGGAACGTAATGAAACAGGTCGGCAAAATATATGGAAGAAAATAAATGATCAAACTAA
>CBDUII010000285.1:0-4030 GCA_965367285.1 uncultured bacterium | reverse complement strand
GACTTCGCCTTCGTGTTAGATACTCTTGTTCAGTATTCGTGACCCAAAGTTTATTTTCCAATCTGTACTCACACAAAAAACTAACAGTTTTATTTGCATGATAATTGAAGTTATATGTCTGCTCCCCTTCTTTTTGTAACGTTTCTGAAGAGCAGTCAGAACAGTTTGTAAAAGCTATTTTTTGTATTAAAAATTGCCTGATTATTTTTCTTATAAAAACGTTAATACTCCTTTTTCAAAAACGTTATTTTGGTGGATGTTGGTAATTTTATTATTGTCCACTTGGATGAGGATAAATTTAATGGATCGGAGTTTTGATACAATGGAACTCGGGCACACAGGGATGTATCCATATAAACTATCTCTTAAAGAATTATTTACCACACAATATGCTCGATCAAAAATATTTTTAAACTTCACAATAGTAAAACTTTTTTCTGGATTTATTAAAAACAATAATATTTTACACAGGATACCTTCATTTGTCTTTTACTTGGGGCTTGTTATTTTCACTTATTATTCTGTAACCCGACTCTTGAACCGAGAAATTGCATTTATTTCAATATCCCTTATGGCTGTTTCTCCACGGATTATGTACCGATCTGTCGATTACCAGGATTACATGATTTTAATATGGTTTTCATTTGTATCAATCTATTTAATGTGGGTAATTCTCTCACGAAAGACAGGGTGGGCGATCTTATTGCTTTTTATAGTTATTTTGTCGCTCAATTTCATTAATTCTATTAAAGCGGTATTTGTATTTCCTGTTATTATAATCTTCCCTTTGTCTATGCTTATTTTACGTTCTTGTCAAACAGAATATTTTTGTTTAAATAAAATGACTCTGCTTGTAAAAATATTTTCCTGCCTGATTTGTTCCGTAATTATCGTTTGTACATTTTTTTATCTGCAGAATGTAAATATTGTGGAGTTATTAATTCAGAAGATTACTACCGGCAAAGTTTCAATGGATTTTCTTAACTATAATAATCCGTATGGAGAAATTTTGCCTAAGCCTGTGCCGGATGGATTTAAACCGGTTAGCGTCCTGAATGTATTTAAACTAATGAGTCCCACCAGCAAGCTTCTGTTATATTTGTATATAGTTTTTTCGATTGCTGGACTTGCTTATCTTTACAAAAAAGAGAAAGCATTATTTTTATTATTCGCGGTTTCAATATTTTCAACTATTTTGGTTGGTCAACTTGTGTTTTACGTTTACGATTATCCAAAGTACTATGAATCGATAATCTGTTTTTACTTGATTTTAGCCGCTACGGGATTTTATTTGCTTTTAGGTGGATTTCAGTTTATTGGATTACGTTACTTTACCTCGAAAAAAAGTTTAGCTCTAAAAATAATTAGTGTGATAACAATTACTCTTCTATTGCAACCAATTATTTTGATTGATAGAAATCATGCGCTTTCTGCCATGAATAAAATTGATTATACCCCGATAGTAAATTATTTTAGGAATAATTTAAAAGACAATGATATTATACTAAACGCATCTTTATTAACAACCAGCCAATTCCCAGAACTTTGGCATGATCATCCATTAAGGATCTTTGGAAATAAAATCACATTAAATCATGGTATTGAGTTGTTACCTGGCAGAAAAGGCCCTATTCCACTATACTATGTCACAAAATCTAATATCCTAAATATTTCGGAGATAAAATCAGGTTTAAAATATATGGATTATTTTCCTATAGGATACACACCTCAAGTCATATTTAATGCAGGAGGATTGAAATTATGGAAGGTTATTATTATGTTTGATAATTCTAAAAATATTGGGTTGGAACATTTTGAGACTTTTTTTTGGAATGTTGTTTTTGCTAATTATTACCTTACAAAATCCGAACCTCATGAAACCTTACATTATTACAATAAAGCGCTAAAGTACGAAAAGTATTTAGACCGCATTTATAATAATATAGGAATTGCTTATTTAGATTTACAAAATACTCAAAAAAGTCTTGAATATTTTTATAAGGCAGTGGATGCTTGTAAAAATTATAAACCAGGAGAAATAGCAGTAGTACCCACAGTAGCTTTTGAACCTCCTCATTTTAATATTGCCAATCAATTGATTGGGTTTGGAGATATAACGCAGCAACAAAAGGGGTTAGCTTACCTTAAAAGCGTTGCTCAAACAAAACCATATATAGAGAAGTATTATGAGTATTTTAAGGAGAGAATTCAAAACAGCAAAATCGTAAATGGTCGTTGGAATATAAACGCCGAACCTTTTCAGGCAATGGATTTTCTAACAGACCTTTGTAAAGGATAGAGTGTTTAAAGGGTATTTGAATTTTATAGTTTACTTATGGGTACTTCCCAAAACTCATTTTCCATAAATCTTGTAGTATTAATCGCTTATGCAAAAACCTAACCGGACAACGCTGATTTATTGTCATAAAATATACCTGCTTAAATCTTCGTCTTCAATAATTTCAGAGAGTTTTTCCTTTACATATTCCGAAGTAATATTTTGTTCCTTCTCTTTTAAATCGGGGGCGTCAAATGAAATTTCATCCACTAATTTTTCCATTATCGTATGAAGCCTTCTTGCCCCAATATTTTCGGTTCTCTCGTTAACGATCTCTGCTATTGATGCTATTTCCGCGATTGCGCCTTCGGTAAAACTAAGATTAATTCCTTCTGTTGCCATTAAAGCCACATACTGTTTTTTAAGGGCATTTTTAGGTTCTGTCAAAATTTTTACAAACTCTGATTTTCCTAACGAATCTAAATTTACGCGAATAGGAAAGCGCCCCTGCATTTCCGGAATAAGGTCTGAAGGTTTTGACGCGTGAAAAGCGCCGGCGGCAATAAAAAGAATATGATCTGTTTTAACTGTTCCATACTTGGTGTTAACGGAAGACCCCTCCACAATTGGCAGAAGGTCTCTCTGGACTCCTTCCCGGCTCACGTCCGGGCCGTGACTATCTTTTCCGCAAATTTTATCAATTTCATCTATAAAAAGAATGCCTGACTGCTCAACTCTTTCTTTGGCTTCCTGAATGACCTTATCCATATCAATCAGTTTTTGAGCTTCCTCTTCAACAAGGACTTCCATTGCGTCCGGCACCTTCATTTTTTTTCTTTTCTTTTTTTTTGGGAGTATGTTTCCGAGCATGTCCTTGATGTTGATATCCATATCCTCTAACCCCGATCCTGAAATGACTTCAATCATAGGCACCATCCTTTCTTGAATCTCGACTTCTACTGACCTATCATCGAGCTTTCCATCATTCAGGTATTTTCTGAATTTTTCCCTTGTTTCATAATAGCGCAAGTGGCTCTGATCTCCTGATTTTTCATCCTGGATAGCCCCTTCTTTTTTCAAACTGGGTGGTGGTGGGAGCAGCAAATCCAAGATTTTTTCCTCCGCGCTTTTTTTGGCCATTTCCCGAACAACAACGGCTTTTTCTTCCCAGACCATATTTTTGGATATTTCAGTCAGGTCCCGTACCATGGATTCCACATCCCGGCCCACATAACCGACCTCAGTAAATTTCGAAGCTTCCACTTTTACAAAAGGAGAATTGGTCAATTTTGCGAGCCTCCTTGCAATTTCCGTTTTTCCGACGCCTGTTGGGCCGATCATTATAATGTTTTTTGGAGCGACTTCTTCCCGCAGGTCTCCTTCCAGTTGTTGCCTGCGCCAGCGGTTTCTTAACGCGATGGCAACAGATCGTTTGGCGTTTTTTTGTCCTATAATGTATTTATCCAGTTCCACAACTATTTCCCGGGGCGTTAAGTCATCCATTTTTTTTCTTTTTTCAACTTTGCTTTTTGGAGTCAATTCAATTATCTGAGCCATGTTTATAATTCCTCAAAAGTTATATTATCATTAGTATAGACACAAACAGACGCCGCTATCTTCATAGCTTTCTCCGCGATTCCTCTGGGTTCCATCTCAGTATTGTACAGTAATGCTCTTGCCGCTGCAATGGCGTAAGTCCCACCGGATCCTATGCCGATAATTCCATCGTCCGGTTCAATAACTTCCCCTGTA
>CBDUII010000284.1:0-4034 GCA_965367285.1 uncultured bacterium | reverse complement strand
GCTTGCCCCCTCCGTATTACCGCGGCTGCTGGCACGGAGTTAGCCGGGGCTTCCTCTGATGGTACCGTCATTTTTTTCTTCCCATCCGACAGAGCTTTACGACCCGAAAGCCTTCATCGCTCACGCGGCGTTGCTGCGTCAGGGTTTCCCCCATTGCGCAAAATTCCTCACTGCTGCCTCCCGTAGGAGTCTGGACCGTGTCTCAGTTCCAGTGTGGCCGTTCACCCTCTCAGGCCGGCTAACCATCATCGCCTTGGTAGGCCTTTACCCTACCAACAAGCTAATGGTACGCGAACTCACCTTTGAACGAAAGCTTGCACATTCTTTTACCCCATCCGGTAACCGGACGTGGTCTTATCCGGTATTAGCCCCTCTTTCGAAAAGTTATTCCGGTTTCAAAGACAGATTATTCACGCGTTACTCACCCTTGCGCCACTTTACTCGCCCCCGAAGGGACTTTCTCGTTCGACTTGCATGTGTTAGGCACGCCGCCAGCGTTTGTTCTGAGCCAGGATCAAACTCTCCAAATAAATTCATCTGAGTTTAATCTTATTTTAAAGTCTTTGTTCTTGACTTAAGACCCACATTCACAACTTGGCACGCTATTTAGTTTTCAAAGAACAAAATTAATGTAACCATGCATAATATAAAATTGAATTTGATTTGTCAAGACCTAAAAGGAGAAACTCTTAGATTTTTTTCAAAGAGCTTACACGGATACTGACAATATAATAATATATAACATCTTCTGTTTTTTGTCAAATATCAAACCGTGAAAGGTTAAAAATTATTTTTCATATCTCGAAGAAAACTTGATATACTAATTGTTTATGCTTTTTTTTGAGTAACTGAGAGCTGATTTTTTTTATTGAATCTCAATTAAGGAGGATCATCAAATGAGTGTGGTTAAGAAAATATTAGATGGATACAACTCGGATAACGCTGGTACTTTATCGAACATTTACAAATTACTGACGCACGGAAAATTAGCAGGCACTGGGAAGTTAGTTATCTTACCCGTTGACCAGGGATTTGAACATGGCCCGACAAGAAGTTTTGCTCCAAACGAAAAAGGTTATGACCCCGACTATCACTTCGAACTCTCGATCGAAGCCGGACTTAATGCCTATGCTGCTCCTCTTGGATTTCTTGAAGCAGGGGCCCGGAAATACGCCGGACAAATTCCATTAATCCTTAAACTTAATAACAGTGACCTGCTTACGGAATCCACTGATCCCTGTCCTGCTGTTACAGCCTCTGTCCAGGACGCATTAAGATTAGGATGCGCTGCAATTGGGTTTACGATTTATCCCGGCAGTTCAGCCAGAAATACAATGTATGAACAGTTAAGACAACTCGCTCTTGAAGCGAAATCATGTGGATTAGCAGTGGTAGTCTGGTCTTATCCGCGCGGAAGCGGTATTTCAAAAGAAGGGGAGACTGCAATAGATATAGCGGCCTATGCCGCGCAAATAGCCGCCCAGTTAGGCGCTCATATTATTAAAGTAAAGTTACCGACTGATTATATTGAATTAGACGACAATGCGAAGATGATTGAAAAACACAATATACCGATTAAGACACAAGCGGAAAGAGTTAAGTATGTTGTGAAATCCGCGTTTAACGGGCAAAGGATTTTGATCTTTTCAGGAGGCGCGAGCAAAGACCTCGACAGCCTCTATAAAGAAATAGAAGCCGTTCATAAAGGCGGCGGGTTCGGCAGTATTATCGGGCGTAACACATTCCAGAGACCTAAAAAAGACGCCCTGGCAATGCTTGATAAAATCATCTCGATTTATAAGTCATAAAGCGGCAAGTTGCCGCAACCAAAAGGGCTACTGCCCGGCGCACTAACAAAATCTTCCTGAAAAAAGAAGGTTTTATAGTGTAATAGTATAAAGTGGAGAAACGAAATATAGTACCATCCGGTTCAGGGTGACAGAAAAGCTTATGGATGGTAGCCTTTTAGTAAGAGATGCAACCCCCTCACTCACCCTTTGCTAAAGGAAAATTATTAGGTGTTTTCTGTTTTAGTTTTCTCTGCACTGCAAACTTGTAAAATTGTGTTTTTTTAGCAAAGCTGAGCTTAGCTCTGCACAACTTTTATTAACAAGAAGATTGGGCGGCAGCTCTTTTGGTTGTGGCTCCCAGCCACTCTGCGTACTTTGCGTTCGCTACGGTGAGATAGTTAGACAGGCTCAAGATGACAAGGAATAGATTCCCGATTGGGGCCTGGAATGATAAAAGGGGTTGAATGATTTATTTGCTGACTGAAAGATAGCCTTCTATTGTTTTTAGGAATTCTTTTACTACAATCGGTTTTGCTATGTATCCGTCAAAGCCTTCTCCTAAAAACATTTTTTTATCACCTTTCATGGCATGCGCGGTGAGGGCTATAATTTTGAGATGTTTTGTATTGTCATGCGATCTTAAAATCTTTGTCGCGGTAATGCCATTCATACCCGGCAATTGAATGTCCATGAGGACGAGGTCAGGTTTTTCTTTTTTTGCAATTTCTATGGCATCTTCACCCTTTGCTGTGTGAATGCATGAATACCCCGCTGCCTCAAGAACATCCATGGACAACTCCGCATTTACAGGGTTATCCTCTACAATAAGTAGTATCTTTGCTTTATTCTCCATAAATCCCTAATTTCCCTCCACCCTCCGTCTTTGCTTTTCTCAAGGACTCGTGCGCTTTGAAGATAAGTTCTTCAGGGGTGGTTGCATCTTGCGGGTAGTTTATCAGGGAAATGCTTGCGGTTATCTTTCCCTGAGGCATTGCTTCTTCTCCATAAAATGGATAATCATTAATATATTTAAAATATCTTTTTGCCACTATCTCAGCCGATTTTTTTATTGTATTGGTTAGTATAACCGCAAACTCATCTACACCTAATCTCACAGCAGTGTCCGAACCGCGTATGGACTTCCTGATAAATTCCGCTATTTTTCTAATACAGGTATTCGCCCTGTGGATTCCATGCGCCTTGATGTATTCTGTAAAATTATCAAGGTCAATAATTATTAAAGTAAAACTTTTTTTATATCTCTCTCCTCTGTTTACTTCCTGGGCAAGGCGTATCTGAAAATAGCGGTGATCAAATAAACCGCTTACATCATCCACTAACCCTGCACGTGCGGGATATGTTACCTCAAGGTTTTTTATATGAGAAAGCAGCTCTTCTTTGGAAAAATGACTCTTCTGTATAAAATTTTCAACCCTTCCCACAAGTCTCAGCTTGTCGTCCACAGTAAGATCTTTTGCGGTAAGAATAAGGATTGGAATATCCATTGTCGCCGGATTATCTTTAAGCACTCTGGCTACTTCAAAACCATCGACCTCAGGCATCATAAGGTCAAGGATGATAAGGTCGGGTTTGTAAGTTATAGCGCTATCAATTCCCTGTTTGCCTGAACCGGCAGCGATGACATTATAGCCAGCCGGCTCAAGAACGGACGTCAGGAGTTCCAGTACATCTTTATGGTCATCAATACAAAGGATGTTTATAGACTTTCTCCCTTTTTTTGAAGCAAAGCTCAATTCCTCAAGCTTTATTAGCAACTCTGTCCTGTCCACCGGTTTTAAGAGGTAATCCGATGCTCCGAGTGTAAACCCCAATTCCATATTATCAATAACAGAGCACATAATTACAGGGATATCCTTCATTTCCGGGTCTGACTTCACTTCCTGTAGTACCTCCCACCCATCTTTTCCGGGCAGCATCACATCAAGAAGCATTGCAAAAGGCTCCAATTCTTTGATACGTTTCAAAGCATCGTCGCCATTATACGCATGGGCAACCCTGTACCCTGACTCTGCAAGATAAAGGGTCAGTAATTCAGATGTTGCAAGATCGTCTTCTACAACCAATATAAGAGGCGCTCCTTTCCTCCTCTTTTGTAAAGTATCAACACAGTATTCAGGTTCTTCTTCCGGTTTAAGCATTTCAATGGGCTCAGGTGGTTTAATCGGTACAAGTGGTTTAATCGGTACAAATAGAGGCATAACGATAGTAAACGTGGCGCCTTTA
>CBDUII010000283.1:0-4055 GCA_965367285.1 uncultured bacterium | reverse complement strand
TCGTTTATTTTGTCTCTATGTGCTCGTGTTACTGGCAGGTTAGAGACTCATGATATCGTGATTAACAGATCGTCTGGTTCTAATGTATGTACAATACTATCTATATCTTAACTATTAAATACTTCTTTTATTAATTTGCTGCAAATATAGCATTCTTCGTTGGTTGTGTTAGAATAAGCGATTCCCCCAAGTTCATTGTTTTTTACTTTGCTTAGTCCTTCAGCCACCTCATCAAACGCTTCATCCCATGGTGCTTCTTTAAGTCGGGCACTTTTTTTAACCATCGGAGATGTTAAGCGGTTTGCCGCTCCAATCCCTTTATAAGTAAATCTTCCATCGTCACACATCCAGACTTTATTAATGTTCATATTCTTTCTTGGAAGAAGGCGATAAACCTTGCCGCGACGGTGGCAGATTCTAATACTGCAATTATTTGAACATCCCGGGCAAACTGATTTTGTTTCTTCCAGAAACCAGACCCTGACTTGAAAACGAAAATCAGCGTCTGTTAATGACCCTACAGGGCATATATCGACAGTATTAAGAGAATACTTATTGTCCAGATACGTGCCCGGGTAAGTATCAATAATAGATTTGTCTCCCCGGTAAAATACGGCTAACTCACCGGTTTTGCTAACCTCTCTGCAAAATCTTACGCAGCGACGGCAGAGGATACAACGTTCTTCATCAAAAACAATGCGGGGTCCTATTTTAAATCTTTTTCGTCCGGGTCTTTTTTCTTCTCTAAACCGGCTATGTGTAATGCCATGCTCAAATGTGTACTCCTGGAGTCTGCATTCCCCCGCCTGATCACAGATAGGACAATCCAGAGGGTGGTTTATCAATTGAAATTCCATTACTCCTTTGCGGGCTTTTAAAACCTTTTCCGTGTTAGTGCGTACCACCATTCCGTCTGTAACCGGAGTATTGCATGCGATGGTGAGTTTCGGAATTTTTTCCACTTCTACCATGCACATCCTGCAGCAGCCATCAATAGAAAGATGCGGGTGGTAACAGAAATGCGGGATTTTTACACCGTTAGCAACTGCTACCTGCAATATTGTTTTACTCGCTTCGGCTGAAACTTCTTTTCCGTCTATTGTTAAAGTCGGCATATTTTCTTTTAAATATTGCCCGCGAAATCAAATTTCAAAACTATCCTGGCAAGTACACTTACCCGATTTAATATGATCTTCAAATTCGTTTCTGAAATGTTTTATTAACCCTTGTACCGGCCATGCCGCCGCGTCTGAAAGAGCACAAATGGTGTTGGCTTCCATGTTTCCGGCAACGTCCAGCAAAAGATCAATGTCTTCCATCTTTCCGTGACCATTTTCTATTCCCACCAATATCTGGTGGAGCCAGGCGGTACCTTCTCTGCAGTTTGTGCATTGACCGCAGCTTTCATGGCGGTAAAAATGAGACAGGATAATCCCTACTCTGACCATGCATGCTGTGTTATCCATTACTATAACAGCACCTGTTCCGAGAGAAGAGCCTGCCTTCATTAAAGAGTCGTGATCCATGTTGACGTCTATCATGTCGGCTGGTAAAACTTTTGTTGAAGAACCTCCCGGAATAACAGCCTTTAACTCTTTATCGTTTTGAATTCCACCGGCTATCTTATAGATTAAGTCCTTCAGGTTATAACCCATTGGCAGTTCATAGGTTCCCGGCTTCTTCACATGGCCGCTTACTCCGAAAATAGTGTTACCTGTGCTTTTCACTGTACCGATTTTTTTAAACCAGTCAGCGCCGTTATTTATAATGTGCGGCACATGACAAAAAGTTTCAACATTATTAATAGTTGTCGGGTTCCCCCAAAATCCGTAGCCGGCGGGGAAAGGCGGTTTCTTTCTTGGCTGTCCTTTTTTTCCCTCCACTGATTCCATCAAGCCGGTTTCTTCGCCGCAAATATAAGCGCCTGCTCCGCGATAGACATAGATGTCGCAGGCAAATCCAGAGTTAAAAATATTTTTCCCGAGATAGTTTTCTTTATACGCCTCATCAACTGCTTTTTGCAGTGTTTCAGCCTGTTTTACGTATTCGCCGCGGATATATATGTAACAAACCTTTACCCCCATAGCATAAGCCCCAATAACAAGGCCTTCTATTAACTGGTGAGGCTCGTTTTCAAGAATTTGCCTGTCTTTAAATGTCCCCGGCTCTGATTCGTCGGAATTACAGCCTATATATTTCGGTTTCTCATTACCTTTAGGCATAAAGGTCCACTTTAATCCTGTTGGAAATCCAGCTCCTCCTCTACCTCTGAGTCCTGATTTTTTTATTTCTTCCGTGACTTCTTCAGGCTTCATATTCTTCAAAGCTTTTTTAGCAGCACTGTATCCGCCATTTTTTTGATAAACTTTCAGTGCTTCGGAATGAAGCGTGTTAAAGTTTTTTGTTAAATAAAGTTCCATAATTCAGTCGTTGGTTGTTAGTTTTAATGATCAATACAAATCACTAACAACTAAAAACTATTTCAGGCTTTCCAAAATAGTATTAATTTTTTGTTCCGTTAAATTTTCGTAAAACCCCTCATTTATTTGCATCATAGGTGCGGTTCCACAACTGCCAAGGCATTCCACAGCGGACAATGTATATTTATTGTCGTTTGTAGTTTCTCCTGTTTTAATGCCCAGCTTGTCTTCCAGGTAGTTCAACATATGTCTGCTATTAAGAAGGGAACATGATAGATTGGTGCAAACCTGAAAATGGTACTTAACTACAGGTTTCATGTTAAACATGGTATAAAATGAGACCACTTCCATTACTTCAATCGGCTTGATTTTAACAATTTCGGCGATTTCTTCCATTATTTCCTTGGAAATCCAACCCTGCTCTTTCTGAGCGATATGAAGCGCCGGTAAAAGGACAGCATTTTTATCAGGATATTTTGTCATCTCTTTTGAGATTTCTTTTTTAGCGTTCTTTGAAAGCATAATTACTGGTCATCTGTCATTGGTTATTAGTCATTTGTATTCTGCCTACTGTCCTCGGTACTCTGTCATCTGTTTTCTGTCATTCGTCCTCTGGTTCTTACCTGTCACACTCTCCGCCGATCAGATTGATTTGATCAAAAGTAGGAATAATATCCGGCAGCAATGCTCCTTTGCACAACCTTGGCATTGCCTGTGTTATGGCAAAGCAGGGAGGCCGGACACGGCACTTCACAGGTTTGCCGCCGCCATCGCTAACCAAATAAAATCCTAATTCTCCATTACCTCCTTCAACAGGGAAATAGACTTCTCCTTTGGGAGGTTTTATTCCTTCCGTCACCACGATGAAATGATCAATCAATTCTTCCATTTTTGTGTAAACTTGGTCTTTTGACGGTAGCCGTATAAGTGGATCATTTGAATTTACAGGTCCTTCAGGAATTTTTTCCAAACATTGTTCTACAATTCTCATGCTCTGGTTGAGTTCTTCCATCCTCACAAGATAGCGGTCGAAATTATCCCCGGTAGTTCCTACAGGGATTTCAAAATCAATTTGGTTGTAAACCAGGTAGGGTTGTGCCTTGCGGACGTCGTATTCCACGCCACAGGCCCTTAAACACGGACCGGTAAAACCATAAGCAATAGCTTCGTCAGCCGTGATACCTCCGATGTCCCTCATCCTGTCAAGAAAAATTCTGTTTTTTGTAAGTAATGTATCGACGTCACTATAAAAACCACGGCATTTAATAAACGCGGATTTAACCTCTTCTTTAAAATCAGGGGGCAGATCATTTTTTACTCCGCCGATTCTGATGTAGCTGGAAGTTAGCCTTGCGCCACAAACTTTTTCCAGTAAATCCCATAGTAATTCCCGCGCTTCGACAAAATAAAGGAATGCTGAAAATCCGCCTAATTCAAGAGCGCTGGCGCCTATATTGGTATAATGGTCTGTCATCCGCGCAAGCTCTGAAGTAATAACCCTTATATATTTGCATCGCTCTGGCACTTCCACGCCAAGCAGTTTTTCTACCGCAAGAGCATAACCCACGTTATTGATAATCGCTGAATTGTAATTCAGCCGGTCGGTATAAGGAAAAGCCTGGCACCATGTACCGT
>CBDUII010000282.1:0-4059 GCA_965367285.1 uncultured bacterium | reverse complement strand
TGGATGCTGTTTAATAACGGGTAAAGTCGTTATCGTTGCAGATGAAAAGTGGCATGGATGGTAAAGGATATCTACATACTAACTCCCCTTTTTTGCCGGTAACTGGTTGCCCTTTATCATCAAATGATGCGACATCCATTCCAAGTCACAAACACTGAATTTCCCGGAGATAAACTGGTAATATAGGATTCGCGTGAAAAAAGCAGGAGATAATATCAGTCCCTCCGCTTATAGAGCTTAGCTGTAGATGTGATTTCACGTTACTATATGTCCAATCGAAATCCTCCGGAAGCAGTGGCGATCCCGTGGAAAGAATGACCCTTAGCTTTTTTAATAAAAATTTGTCTTTAACTATAATCTTCCTGCTTCTGCAAGTTCCAAGAAATTTTGCGCTTGTTCCAAAATGGGTGATTCCCTCATCATTAGCTAACTTCCAGAGTACATTAAGATTAGGATAAGAAGGGGAGCCGTCAAAAAGAGTGACAGTTGCACCTGCAAAAAGAGAAGATACAAGCCAGTTCCACATCATCCATCCGCAGGTAGTAAAATAAATGATATTATCACCACGGTTTAAACCTGAATGGAGCATAAGTTCTTTTGCATGTTGTAGAAGCGTACCTCCTGCCCCGTGGACAATACACTTAGGGATACCCGTTGTTCCCGAACTGTACATAATATAAAGGGGATGGTTAAAAGGGTAGGGGGGAAACTCAATGGTATCAGCGGATCGGTCTAAGAAATCCTCCCAGATTACTGCTTTATCTTTTAAATCAGGAAGTTCCGATGGATGATCTTTAACAAAAGGTATAATTACGACTTTTTCAATTTCGGGAATGGATTGAACTATTTTTTCAATTTTCTCGAGACAATCAAATTTCTTTCCATTGTAAAAATACGCGTTTGCGGCAAAAAAAATACGAGGCTTGATTTGTCCAAACCTGTCCAGCACACCTCTCACACCAAAGTCAGGGGAACACGAAGACCACATTGCTCCCATGCTTGTGGTGGCTAACATGGAAATCACTGACTCAGAACAGTTAGGGAGGAAGCCGGCAATTCGGTCTTCATGGTGAACCCCAATTTTTCGGAAGCGTGAGGCCAGTTGAGCAACTGCAATAAACAGGTTTTTGTAAGAGTAGCGAAGAGTTTTTCTTGATTCACTTATAGAAATTATGGCAGTTTGATCATCTCTGAAACGGAGAAGGTTTTCTGCAAAGTTCAGTTTTAAATCAGGAAAGAAATGACCGCCGGGAGCAATTGGTTCCTTATTGTCAGGATGAATAACAGGGTCTTCCGAACCTTCATAAATAATCCCGCTGAATTTCAGCAGCTCCTTCCAGAAATCTTCAAAACGATCAACCGACCATTGATGCAATTCGCTGTAGTCCTGCTTCCCCATTTTCTTCATGAATTGAAACATTAGAGTTTTCTGAAGATGATCTTGATCAGGAGACCAGATGGGTTTTAGCTCGGACATGGTAATTCAGCTTATAAAGAGTTAAAATTTGTAGTTCCGTCTTCAGACGGCTGGTCATTTGTTATTCGTCATGCGTGTTTTTCATGAAAAGCCTCATGTGCCACGCACTTTTAAAGTTCGTGGCACATAACTACATACATACAACAAAGAACCGCCTGAAGGCGGAACTACAAACTAAAATACCTTTAAAGTATTTTCTTTGCGTACTCTGCGCCTCTGCGGTAAATCCAATCTGGTTAAGACTGCATAGCTATCTCAAACCATTTCCAAGCATATAGCCGTGGCTTCACCACCACCAATGCAGATTCCGGCAACACCTCGTTTTTTTCCAAAATACTTTAAAGCTGAAATCATGGTCATTACTATCCTTGTTCCGGAAGCGCCGATAGGATGTCCAAGCGCGATAGCACCACCAAAGACATTAAGCCTGTCATGAGAAATCTTTAAACCCAGCATAGCTGAAATGGCTACAACAGCAAAAGCTTCGTTGATCTCAAAGAGGTCGACATCTTCAACATCCCATGAAACCTTTTTCATAGCCTGTAACATTGCGACTGCCGGCGCAGTGGTAAACCACTCTGGTTTTTGCGCGTGAGTTCCGTAAGATACCAGTTTTGCCAGAGGTTTTATCCCAAGTTCTTTTGCTTTGTCTAAAGAAGTTAAGATAATAACGGCAGCGCCGTCGTTTATAGTGGATGCATTTGCGGCAGTAACTGTTCCATCTTTACCAAAAGCCGGTTTCAGCAAAGGGATTTTTTCAAATTTTACCTTGGAAGGACCATCATCAATTTTAACTATCACATTTTCTTTAGAACCTTTTACAGTTACAGGTGTGATTTCATTATCGAACTTTCCTTCCTTTTGAGCGGCTTGAGCTCGACGGAAGCTCTCTGCCGCGTATTCGTCCTGCTCTTTGCGTGAAATATTTTTTTCAGAAGCGCACAGGTCACCGCAATTCCCCATGTGGCTGTCGCTGTATGGATCCCAGAGTCCATCATGAATCATAGAATCAATGAGTGCCTGATCACCCATTTTAAATTCGGTGCGTGCTCCAGGTAAAAGATAGGGCGCGCGGCTCATGCTCTCCATTCCACCGGCAACAACAATTTCACTATCGCCAAGAAGAATTGACTGCATACCGAGCATAACGGCTTTCATGCCACTCCCGCAGACTTTATTAACTGTCATTGCGGGAACCGAGTTTGGAATTCCCGAATAGATGCTTGCCTGCCGTGCAGGGGCCTGCCCCTCGCCTGCCTGCAGAACATTCCCCATAATCACTTCAGATACTTGTTCCGGTTTAACCCCTGCACGCTCAAGAGCAGCTTTGATTGCCACCGATCCCAGTCGTGTCGCAGGAATGGAAGCTAACGAACCAAGAAACGCACCAAAAGGTGTTCTTGCCATCCCGATAACAACAACTTCAGTCATTAATTTCCCTCCTCTAATTTGGAGCTTATCATAATCCCTGTTTTCAGACAAGAAACAGAATCCACAGTTGCGTTTCAATAAAAACTTGAACTTTTGATCTGCTAATCTATAATGGCTACATCGGGAAAACAATTTACTGATTAGCCGCCAGGGTGCGAATATGCTAAAAGGAGAATTTTATGTTTTCACATATTGATGATATAACCATAAATTATGAAGAAGAGGGCGTGCAGGTTGTTAAAGAACTGGATAAGGTGGTACTCACAAGAGGGGCATGGTCAACAATTATATTCAAGTACCAGCAATGGGAACCCAAGAAAGAAGGATATGGGGGGGATCGTTATACCATTCGCCGTTATCGCAAAATGCATGACGAATATAGGCAGCAGTCAAAATTCAATATTTCCAATAAAGAGCAGGCGGGAAAAATTATTAACGCGCTGCAGGGTTGGATCACTTCCTGACGCTGATGGCTGAAAGCAGTCAGCTTTTACTAATATCTTCTTCTTTTAATTATCCTTTTTCTCTTCTTGTTACTTACAGCTTTCCAGCAGTCTTCTTCTTCGATTGGCGTAAAATAATCAGCCTCATCTTTCAATACAGCAGCCGTAGATTTTTCAACCGCCGCGATTTCCACTCTTACTCCCTCTCCTTTAAGATGCCTCACTAATTCAACATAGTCAGAATCACCGGAAAGAATAATTATTGTATCTACCTTTTGAGCGATTTGGGTGGCTTTAATGGTCAGGGGTATGTCGGCAGATTTATGGCAGGGGACAACAGAGCCGTGGTAGTTCTCATGTAACCTGTCAGCGAGTTTCGAAGAAATATTTTTTCCTTCCCTGAAATACATTAATCGGTTCAGTTCCCTGTTTCTCAAAAGTTTCGGGATGAGTGAATCGAAATTAAGCATCATGTTATCGTCTTTATAAATAGAATGAAGGCTTCTTTCGATATTATTCCCGTCAATAAGGATTGCGACAGACTGGCTTATATTAATCATATTTTTTCCTGAATATAGTTACTTATAAAACGAAGCGATTAATTATACTACAGAATCCCTCTGTGTCAATATAGATGAGACACCTGCCCTGTGGTTAATTAGAGTAGAGGGCAGGGAAGGAGAAAGGTTTTATGATTAATGAAGAGAG
>CBDUII010000281.1:0-4083 GCA_965367285.1 uncultured bacterium | reverse complement strand
GACATTGGTAATCATTCTGGGATGGAGTGCTATATTACTTTGGGATGTAATTTTATGGAGACTTTTCGCGATGAAGAGCATGGTTTCCCTGCTTTTCTTTGTGACCATGGGATCTCCGCCGTAAAACAACAGTCTCAGTGTGGCGGGGCGGACGGCCTTTAATTTTTGCCGGAGCCATTGAATGACCAGGCGGGAAGTTTCTTCAGTCATGTACTGCTTTTTAATAACTCCTTCTTCAAAGCAGTAAGTGCATTTCATGTTGCAGTCGTAGGTAGCAAGGAGGGTGATGCTCAGGATTGAGGTATCGAACTTGAATTTTTGAAACCAGTATTCCAATTCTTTTTCTTCATCCACTGCATCATTGACCATAATACCGAGGTCTTTGAGCTGGGTCAGGTAGCCGGTCTCTTCTTCTGTAAGGGGGAGTTTCCTGTCCGCTTTTAGCATTGCGGCTTTCAGTTCTTTGTTGATTACCACCCTGGAATCGGTGAAGGTATTAAAGATAAGGGTTTCTTCTTTATTTTCTTCGAGAGGTATTTCTACATTGAACCTGGAAGATTTCAAATAATTAACTCCGTTAAACATTTTAAGTTAGATTCCCGATAAGAACATTCGGGAATGACAAACAAACCACATTCGCGGAAATGACACTTCTGCCAGCATGTCATTCCCGCACTCCCAACCTGTCATTCCCGCATGCTCCCCGCTAAAGCTTGTCCTCGTATGCTTTAAGCGGGGAGCGCGCGAGGACAAGCTTTAGCGGGAATCTAATAAACATTGAAATTCCTACTATGTAAATTTAGATTTAATACGCAAATAATATTCCTGAAAAAAAACCTGGCTATTTGACAAACCGATAGATGGAACGTGAGCAATAGAAAAATTAACAAAAGGATTGTTTAAGGGTTTGTATTAAAGGATTTTAATTTGAACAGAGGGCCGGTATTTTTTGAAAAAAAATAATTGAAAAATATTTTAAAGTGAGATCAATATGGTCAATCCGTCCTAAAAATCGTGTCTAATAATCAGTCCGTATTTTGTATTTTATTAAAAAAATGCCATAAGATATTCATGCAAAGCTGTCTGTATAACCGTCCAGGTTATTGATCTTTTGATTGACTTGTTAGTCATATGTAAAGGTTAATGACGGATAGTTATAATTGGCAAAAACAAAGGAATTCTAAAGATGTTATAAAACAAGAAACGTGCCGGGCGCATAATACTATCGCAGTATAATTTTCTCATTCCAGCAGAGCCGCGACCAAGATAAAATTTACCCCTACGGGGAGCATTAAATAGTTTACACGTATCCCATTGCAATATTGGAAAACAGATTCCAGCGTTGCAAGTTTGCAGAACAGGGTGAAGTGATTAAAGGAAAAAAATTAAAAACTCAATTTCAGACCGGTGAAAAAATTTATTCCAGGAGCCTGGAAACCTTTAGTCTCAAAATATTTCTGGTCGAGCAGGTTGTTTATTTTAGCGAAGTATTTTAATTCGTTCGTGTATGTCCACCGCTTTACTAAATATGAAAGCGCGAGGTCTATTTTCTGAAAACCATCCGTAGGCCCTTCCAGGATGGTGCCATCCGGTAAGATAAAATCAACATCATAAAACTTTTCTCCGACAATATTAACATTCAGGTTAATATTGAGTTTTTCCTTATATTGATAAAACGCGTTGAAGTTCCAGATGTTCTCCGGTCTGCTGAGCGGGGCGCCGGTATCCTTATTTTCCGCTTTTTGATAAGTATAATTGCCGCTCAAATCAATGTTTGGCAAAGGCGAGTAATGGAGGCTGAATTCTATTCCTTCTATTTTTGCCTTACCCACGTTATCTACACCGGTCTGGCTCCTCTCGATCAAGTCTTTAAAGTCTATATGAAAAAAAACCAGTTCCATCCGCGCGGGATAATCAAACAACCGCTGTTCAATTCCCACTTCATAGCTTTGTGCTTTTTCCGGCTTCAAATCCGGGTTGCCTCGCACAGGTGTATAAAGTTCCTGGATGCTCGGAGCTTTAAAACCTGTTCCCCAACTCCCCTTGATCTTTGTTCCGGTATTCAGGAACCTGTAAGAGGCGGAAACCTTTGGATTGTAGGTATTTCCGAAACTTTCATATCTATCCGCTCTGAATCCCGTTGTGAGCGAAAAGGTATCTTTATAGCTGAAAATATTTTGAATGTAGAATCCCCAATCCTTTTTTGATTGGTTGATTATCTGGATACCGGGGCTTTCCCGATTTCTATCCACTCCTTCTTCTTTATATTCCAGTCCCAGGCTGATGACGTCCGACTTATAAGGATAAAAATTATGCTGGGTTCCAACAGTTATTCGGTCGGTCTTTAGAGTAAAAAAATGATCAAAGTTTTGTTCCGGGCTGGCTTTATCATCCAGAACCAGTTTGTCTTTTACATAAGATCCCCGGACGGAATAATCCCACCATTCTGTTGGATGGTGGTCCAGGGATAAGCTGTTAATGAACAGTTGTTTTTTGTTTTCCCAGTTTTCATCAAAAAAGGTTTGCAAAAGCGTGGATGAAACAGCAAAAAAACCCAACCCTATTTCTTTAGTTGCTTCGTTATAATACCCGCGGTAATTTATGGACATGTCACTGGAAAGTTTGAGCTCTACCTGACCGGTTATAGAGGTGTTTTCGTAACTGTCTCTCGCGTATTGACCTGAGGAATCGGTTCTGGAGGCGGAAAAAGAATAATTGAATTTTTCCCAGCCTCTTTCAATACGAAATTCTTCCCGGAAAGTTGCAAAATTACCCCCTCCCGCTTTTAAAGATGATTTTAAACCACCCTTGCCTTTCCGGGTAATGATGTTGATAACACCGCCTAATGCATCAGAACCATAAAGGGCGCTCTGGTTTCCTTTTAATACGTCTATCCTTTCCACATTGTCCGTGGATAAGTCCGCGAAATCAAAATTTCCGTCCCATGGAGAATTCATCTGGACGCCGTCCATTAATACAAGCACCTGATCCCCATCCGCGCCGCGGATTCTGATCCTGGTCTGTTCCCCGGGTGTTCCTGAAGTCTGGACATACACGCCAGGGAGATTGCGGAGGACTTCTTCCACGGAAACAGCTTCCTGCTGTTCTATTTGTTTTCTGTCGACAACCAAAATGGTGGCGGAGGTTTTATCTTTTCGCATGTCCATTCGTGAAGGGGTAATCACAGTGCTGATATCAACTTCAAAAGAAAAGGAATTAGCTGGGGCTAAGAAAAGGAGGATAAGAAAAGACGGCAATAGTTTGGGTAGCGGCCGGAGGGCCGCAACCAAATGGGCTACCGCCCGATTTACTAACAAAAATTGTGCTAAAAAAACACAGTTTCGCGAATTTGTAGCACAGAACTGATGTATGGGATGGGGGCTCAGTGATGTGGACTTATTTCCCAAAATTTTTTTGTGACCAGTAATGATAGTTATTAACGTTAAGTATTTGCATCTTTTTTATTGTCCAATCTTTTGTAAGTTTTCTCGTAGTGATTTTTTATCTAGACCTTTTGTAATTTGACCGCTTGACATAATCTAAATGGCCCCGTTCTCTTCAGACACAGTCACGGCAACAGCATCCGTTTCCTCAGATATCCCGAGAGCAGCACGGTGCCGGGTCCCGACGGTTTTTGACAAATAAGGGCTTTGACTCAACGGTAATATGCAGAGGGCCGCCGCGAATTTTTCATCTCGAACAATCACGGCTCCGTCATGAAGGGGTGTATGGCTCATAAAAATCGTCACCAGCAATTCACGGCATATTTTCGAATCAAGACCAACTCCCGTTTCAATGAAATTTTTTAATCCTGTGTTTCTCTCAATGACAACAAGGGCGCCGATATTCTTTTTAGAAAGCAGAACCATGGCTTTCACTATCTCTTCAATCCATTTTTTACTCCGAAGAGAGCGTCCAAACAAAGGGTTTTGGCCCAGCTTGGCCAACGCACGGCGCAAATCATTTTGAAATATAATAATAAACGCGATAACAGAAAAGGCGAATAATTTAGATAAAAGCCAATCAATTGATTCAAGCTGAAATTTTCTCACAAGAAAAAAGATCACAGCAATGACGCCAAGC
>CBDUII010000280.1:0-4098 GCA_965367285.1 uncultured bacterium | reverse complement strand
TGATAAAGTTGTTTTAGATACCCCGATGCTCTGCGTCGGGGAGTATGTCATTTTAGCGAAATGAACGTCATACATATTGTCATTTCTCGGAATTGGGCCGTATTTGCGAAGAAACTTTATCCAAGAATGAGAGTCCATAGCAATAATTTTAATTATTGAAAAAATTAAATGAATATATTAGATCAATATTAGTAGGATAAGGAAAGGAAAATCAAGATATTTTTGGCTAGGATAAGGCGATGAACAATAGGGAAATATTTAAAATTCGATCAGATGATTTTGCGGTAGTATGAACACAAGATAGAGTTGATTTATTTATGGGTGTAAAATAATCGTGTTGCTTAGCTTTTTGTAAAATGCAATTCGCTCCAGATGTAATCCAAAGCGATGATTTATTGACATTACATTACGTGGCTTTTATTTAGGATTTAAATGGGATTATCCTTTTGCCATTGCCCAGATTATTCTGCCAAGAACCGGATTATCCTTCGCGGATTTAGCTTTTTTCATGCTGCACACTTCTATTGGATATTTCTCTTTATCAGCATTGTCCGGGTGAAGCAACAAGTAGCTATCCTGAAAAACAACCCTCCTTATAATTACCTTCTTTTTCCATTTTAACAAAAAAATATTTCCATTCTGTACTGTTCTATTGTCAAAATCAATTGCAATTATGCTTCCATCCGGCAGCGTGGGGTCCATAGAGTCACCCTTTACACGGCTGCATTGAACATTATAGTCTTCCTGCACCCAGGTGTTTGGGATAAGGGCATGTTCTGCTGCCCTGTGCTTGAGAGAAATAAAACCATCCAGGGCTTCACTCGAAATCAGTGGTACCGGTGTATGAGTCTTTGATATTTTTTCAGGATTAATTGTCTTATCGTTTAAATTCGGATGTAAAATTTTAAACACAATAGGTTTTTTTGGGTTATTGAAGAATTGTCTTATTTTTGAATGCTTGGTAAGAAAGAGCCTTAACACCCCTTCCGCTTTATCCAGTCCAAGCTTTTCACAAATTCCTTCCACAATACTTTCACTCACTCCCGGCCTTTTGCCAGAACAAATCCTGGATAACACGGACTCATCTATTCCAAGGTCCTCTGCTGCTAAACTTCTGGTCCTATATTTTTCATCAATTACATCTTTAACATAATCCGCCAGGTAAGAACTCTTTCTTTTCATAACTTTCATAAAATCACCTTATAAAAAAATTTGATAAATTATTACTCTTAAAAAAAATATCATTATATATTATGTGTATTAATATCATTTAATTTTTATAATGTCAACCACCACTCTTAGGAAAATATTTTTCCCGGTATTTATTAAAGATTTCCTCTGCCTCTTCCCTGCACTCACCACACCCGGTTGAAATTTTTGTTTTTTCCTGAAGCGTCTCAAAATCTTCCACACCATCAAGGATATTTTCCTCAATCTCATGGTCGGTGACATTCAGGCAGTTGCAAACTATTTTAGCTTTTACTTCCTCAATTCTTTCTGTCTGGCCTGTTTTCTTTAAGTAATCATTGATGGCTGCTCTTAAAGCTTTATCGCCCAGGACGGAACAGTGAATCTTTATAGAAGGGAGTCCCCCCACACGATCCATAATATTCTGAGGCGTTAATTTCAAAGCATCATCTACTTTCATACCATCATTTTCGACCACCATCTCCGACATAACAGATGTGCTCCCAATAGCGCTGGCGCACCCAAAAGTTTTCCATTTTAAATCAACAATACGATCTTTTTCTTTATCAACCTTGATCCATACTTTCATCATATCGCCGCATTGAGGATTTCCAACCTGCCCTATTCCATCTGCCTGATATTCTTCTTCAGCAGTTTTTAAAATATTCCTCGGGTTACTGAAGTGATCCATGAGCTTGTCTGTATAACCCATAAAATTGTTCACTTTTCCTCCTTTATACTATTACACTGTAAAAACTTTTTTTTAGAAAGTTTTTTAGGCGGCGTTTAGTTCTTTCTTTTTTAGCCGCTGTTTAGCTTTTGTTTTTTTACAGCGGCTTATGCAAAGCACAGCGCCTTATGCAAGGCTTTATTCGCTGGGGCGGTAGCCCTTTTGGTTGCGGCCCCTTGGCCGCTTTAGGTTTGATTCATAATATCTGCCTGAAGTTTTCTCAGAACTTCCACATGCTTTTTTTCTTCATCAATTATTTTTTTTAAAACCTCTTTCCCTTCAGACTCCCGGGTGGCTTCAAATAGTTTTTCGTAAAATAAAACCGCTTTTTTTTCTATATCAATAGCAACACGTACTGCTTCAAAATCATAATTTAAATCATTGGTCATTTTTTCTATTTCTTCACCTTCCGGGAATATCTCCATTTTATTGAGCCTCTTCAAATATGCTACCACTAATTCTTCGTCTTTCAAATCAATTTTCCCCTGTTCAAAAGCAGGCAAAAGATTGTTTTCCAGATAATCCCAGTGCTTCTCTTCCTCGTGGCACAGATACCGGAAGACTTCTTTTGCTTTTGGAGAGGAACTGTTTTCCAACATTTTTCTGTAAAAATTAATTCCATCTTTTTCATCTTCCATGGCAATTTTGATAATTTCATATCCGCTATAAGTCTCTCCTGTAGAAGCTTTTGTAGGGATAGTTTTTTCTTTTTGCCCGGCAGGTTCCGGTACTGAAACTTTTTTCTCCTTTTTTTTGTGGCTGCTGTGGGCGGGTTGGATTTTTGCGTCCGGATCTAAGTAGGATTTTGCCATATTAACAGCAATTGCAACCTCACCGGTTCCCGTGGAGATCAACTTAATTTTCCCGGGATGCGTCACAATGTCTCCTGCCGCATAAATACCCGGTAAATTAGTCTCCATCTTGTGGTTTACTTTTATGGAATTTTTCTCAATCTCCAGACCCCATTCTGAGATTGGTCCAAGGTTGGCTAAAAAGCCAATATTTAATAACAGGGCGTCTGTCTTTAATAAATGTTCCTCACCTGTTTTATTGTTAAAATAGGTAATTGCTTCAACTTTTTCATCTCCATGAACTTCTTTTATTTCATAGTAAGGAAACTTTACATCCACAGTGGAATTCATCAGTTTTTCGATAGAGTTTTCATGGGACTGGAAACGACCGAGCCGATGCAGGAGCGTGATTTTTTTTGCTGTTTTCTCGAGGTTAAGCGCCCAGTCAACGGCGGAGTCTCCTCCACCGACGATAACTATGTTTTTATCTTTAAAGATGCTCAAGTCCCGCATAAAATAATAAACCCCACTGCCTTTCACTTCATTAATCCCTTTTACGTCCAATTTCTTCGGCACAAAAGCCCCGACGCCTGCGGCAATTATTACCGTTTTACTTATATACCGGTTATTTTTATCTGTAATTAAGGTATACGTTTTATCCTCGCTATTGGATACTAATCCCGTAACTTTTTCATCAAAGTTGATTATTGGTTTGTACTGCAAAGCCTGCTCAGATAAATTGGTTATCAGATCCTTAGCATAAATTTTAGGAAAACCAGCGACATCATAGATATATTTCTCAGGATACAGGGCCATCAATCGCCCGCCTAACTGAGGCAGGCTTTCAATAACTCTGACGGAAGAACCTCTCAAGCCGGCATAATATACCCCGTATAAACCTACCGGGCCTCCACCTATAATCGTTATATCAACAACCTTATTATCCGAATTTTGCATTCTCACCTCCGTTTATATTTTATAACAGAAATACTTTTTAAATAAAAGTTAGGAAATCACATTAATTTGTTTAGACTACAATTTGGCTGTCTGGATTTATTCAATTTAACATATATGTTAACATTAAAACCATGAGAATTATTTTTTCCATTTTACTGCTTTTCATTGTTTTGTACCTTATTTTTTCTCTCCTTTTTCAATCTAATAAAAATTCAAACAGGAAAGATGCGGTAACAGAGATGGTAAAAGACACGAATTGTGAAACTTTTATCCAGAAATCTGACGCTATTCGGCGCTATATGAAAGTGAATTCCTATTACTTTTGCAGTAGGAGGTGCGTTAAAGAATTTAAAAAAAAATGTATCCTTTCAAAAAGACTTGAATCGAATAATTTGGAAATGTAAAGGAATTTAAATGTTTAGGAATTACTTT
>CBDUII010000279.1:0-4099 GCA_965367285.1 uncultured bacterium | reverse complement strand
ATGTCAAGGGAAAAGAATAAAAAAAATATCGATTTTTTTAGTCGCAGTTTGGTTTTTGTCTTTTTTAGTCCCGCTGTTTAGCTTTTGTTTTTTTACAGCGGCTTATGCAAATCACTGCGCCTTATGCAAAGCTTATATCCAGTTCATCCTGTCTGATGTTTTTTGGCTGCGCGGCCTAAGGCCGCGCTAATATCTCTGCGGTAAATGTACAATATTACTATATTTTCGTATCGGCAATAAAAGACAATACTTTAGAAATCTTTTCTTTAAGGTCTTTTTGCCTTTTTTTATTTTTATTAACAACTTCCGCTGGAGCTTTATTAATGAAATCAGGATTGGAAAGTTTCTTTTCTATAAAACCCAATTCTTCCTGGATTTTTTTGACTTTCTTTTGAAGGCGGGTTTTTTCCTCTCCTGAATTCATCAAATCATCCATTAAAACAAACATTTCCATATCATTTACTACTATTACAGCCGCTTTTTTGGGGATTTCCCTTTTTTTGGAGTGCATCGACTGTGTCGATGTTCCTTTTTCTTCTTGGAATTCAAAATCCTGCAAGCCGGCTAATTGAAGCACCCATTTTTTTTGTTCCTCAATGATTTGCTTATTCTTTTGATTATCTGTCTTTAAAATAAGCTTCATTTTTTTTGCCGGCGGAATATTCATTTCTCCCCGCAGTGAACGGACAGCAGCCACAACATCTATCAGTATTTGCATTTCTTCTTCAGCCTGTACATCCATCATATCCTTGTTGAATACGGGATAAGGCTCAAGTAAAATACTGCCCCCTTTCGTTCCCGAGCCGGAACTCTGTAACGAAAAAGAGGTTTCTCTCAGGTGAGCCCATATCTCTTCTGTAATAAACGGCATAAATGGATGAAGAAGGCGTAAAGAGGTTCCGAGAGCAAGCATCAATATTTCGCAGGCGCTTTCTTTGCCAGTTTCCTTTCCGTAAAGCCTTGGTTTTATTATTTCAATGTACCAGTCACATAGCTCGTGCCACACAAACTGATAGATCGCTTCCGCGGCATCATTAAATCTGTATTCATCAAGAGATTTTCGGACGTTTTTTACTGTCGAGTTTAAACGGCTTAAAATCCATCTGTCCGGTAGAGGCAATTGAACATTGAACATTGAACATTGAACATTAGGAACGGACGTATTATTTTTTTGGAGTGCATCGATCGTGTCGATGCTCATCAACGCAAAGCGGGAAGCGTTCCACAATTTATTGGCAAAATGCCGGTACCCTTCAATTCTCTCTTCAGACAGTTTTATGTCCCGTCCATGCGCGGCAAAAGCCGCCAGGGTAAAACGAAACGCGTCTGTTCCATATTTATCCATTGCCTTGAGAGGGTCAATAATATTCCCTTTGGATTTGCTCATCTTTTTTCCTTCAGCATCCCGGACAAGCGCGGGGATATTAACATGTTTAAACGTAACATCTCCCATAAATTTTATACCCTTCATAATCATCCTGGCCACCCAGAAAAAAGGATGTCAAACCCGGTAACCATCACTGAAGTCGGATAAAAAACCTCAAGTGTCTTTGTCTTGTTTGGCCAGCCTAAAGTGGAAAAAGGCCAGAGCGCGGAACTGAACCAGGTATCCAACACATCTGTTTCCTGTATCAGGTCCGCGCTGCCGCATTTATCACATTTTTCAGGTGTATCTTTCTCCACCAGAATATTATCACAGTCCTTACAGTACCAGGCCGGGATCTGATGTCCCCACCATATTTGACGTGAAATGCACCAGTCTCTAATATTTTCCATCCAATCAAAATATGTTTTCTCCCAGTTTTTGGGGATTATTTTTACTTTTCCTTCCTTGACCGCCTGAATGGCCGGCTCTGCCAGAGGTTTTATACTGACAAACCATTGCAGTGATATTGTCGGTTCTATAATGGTTTTACAACGGTAACAATATCCAATCGAATGATTGTAGTCTTCGGTCTTAACGAGTAAGTTATTTTGTTCGAGGTCATCAAGCAATTTTTTTCTGCACTCAAAACGATCCATGCCTTCATATTTTCCAGCCTCTTTACTCATAACACCGTGATTATTCATGGCTTTAATTTGCGGCAAATCGTGACGCAGTCCAATCTCAAAATCATTAGGGTCATGAGCAGGTGTTATCTTTAAGGCGCCGGTGCCAAATTTCATATCAACATATTCATCTGCTATCACAGGTATCTCACGCTCAATAATTGGCAGTAAAATTTTTTCTCCAATAATATTTTTATATCGCGAATCACTCGGATTCACAGCCACAGCCGTATCTCCCGGCATGGTTTCAGGCCGTGTGGTAGCTATAACCAGGCCTCCATTACCATTTAAAAAAGGATACCGGACGTAATACAGATGTCCCCGGGTCTCCTCATGTTCTACCTCAAGATCGGATAAGGCCGTATTGCATCGAGGACAGTGGTTGACAATGTAGTTTTTCCGGTAGATCAACCCTTCTTTATAAAGAGAAACGAAAACTTCCCGCACCGCGGCAGAGAGGCCGGCGTCCATAGTGAACCGTTCTCTTTCCCAGTCACAGGCTGAGCCGAGTTTCATCAACTGACGGGTAATGGTGGAACCGGATTTTTCCTTCCACTGCCAGACTCGTTTTATGAATTTTTCCCTGCCCAACTCATCTCTTTTTAATCCTTCCCGCATTAACTGCCGTTCAACCACATTCTGAGTAGCGATACCGGCATGGTCGGTTCCCGGCTGCCAGAGGGTGTTGAAGCCGTCCATCTTCTTCCAGCGGATCAGAATATCCTGGAGAGTGCTATTTAAAGCGTGGCCCATATGAAGGCTGCCTGTTATGTTTGGCGGGGGTATTACAATAGAAAAGGCTTTTTTACTGGAATTTTCATCAGCGTGAAACAGCTTTTTTTCTAACCCGTATTGATACCATTTTTCTTCGACCTTTTCAGGGTTATATTTTTTTTCTAAATCAGTCATAAAGTAGTAGAAATTTCGTTAGATGATTTTTTGACAGGATTAACAGGATGGACTGAATTTTTTATTGTATGGAGTAAAAAGGCGAGCTTGCGAGACTTTTTAGAATAATCTTGTTTATCCTGTTATCCTGCCAAATTCTAATATTATTCCGGATTCTTAATTTTCTCAATTTCTTTTTGAATGATCGTCCTGGAAATATCAGGGGTGATTTCGCGGGCAATTCTCTCAACCGCTTTGATAATTTTATCAGTAATTGCGGCAACTTCATTCTGAACCGCTTCTTTAAGAATGTTCTCAATTACTTTTTTGATATGTCCTCCGATTAATCTTTCAAAATCATCCTCTGATAGTTGCTCTTCGCTTTTGGGTGGTTTGTTTATAGCGGTTTTTTTAATTTCCGGCGTTTCAATTTTACTGTCGGGAAGAATCCCGGCATTTTCAATGAGGTCTTCTCTTTCTTCTTTAATCTCGCCACCAGTCGATTTTGATTCGTATGTTTCTTCAGACTCTGGTTTTTTAGAGACTTCCGGTTTATCCTTTTCTGTATATGGTTCAGCTTCGCCCAATTCTTCATCAGGCATATTTAATGCTTCATTAAATTCATCCAATTTTTTTTCTATGTCATCATCGGTTTCTACGTCTTCCATAAAATCTGCTAATTCATCTTCCGACAGCTCTTGATCAGAAGCATCTTCCATAAAAGCTTCGTTATTCTCTGCTGGTTCATCGATTGCATTTTCCAGTTTTAACTCAAAAGCTTTGTTGCCTTGAATTTCTTTCTCAACTTCATCAAGCGGCAATATTTCCAATTCGTCTGATTTATCTTGAGGTTTTTCTTTACTTTCCATATTTTCTTTCTTAGAAAGACCGTCTGTTAATTTTGTTTCATCTTTCTTTTCTTTACCTGCCCCACCGGTTATTTCCGTTACCTTATTTACAATATCTTCAGATTTAAAAGGCTTGGGAAGGTGGCTGTCCGCGCCACATACGCGATATTTTTCTTCATCGAACTCTTCAAAATCACTATGGATTAAACAAACAGGAATTTTTTTTAACTTTTCATTTTCCTTTATTTTCCGGCACAGTTCGAAACCATTAAGTTCAGGCATCTCAGTGTCGGCAAAAATAATATCCGGCTGAA
>CBDUII010000278.1:0-4104 GCA_965367285.1 uncultured bacterium | reverse complement strand
TCGTTTTTATGGATGGAAACCCCATGTCGTCAGTATAGGCAATAGCCAAAGATCGGAATCAGATATCAACATCCAGTATTGCAATTCCGCGGGAATAGATATTGTAAGAAGACCCACGGGAGGACGTGCTGTCCTGCATGAAAACGAATTAACCTTTAGTTTTAACGCTTCTATTGAAAACCCGCTGTTTCCGAAAAACATTTTAAAATCCCATAAAAAAATAAGCGAGGCTTTACTCCTGGGGCTTCATAAACTTGGAGTCAACGCGAAACTGCAATACAAATCCAAAAACCTGCCGAGACGAAACCAAATAGGGCTACCGCCCGGCCTACCAACAAAAAGTGTGCTAAAAAAACACACTTGTACAAGTTTGCTGCATAGAAATCCTTTTTGTTTTTCCGCTCCATCTCTGTATGAATTGGTTTTCGATGGAAAAAAAATTGTGGGCTGCGCTCAACGGCGATTCAGACATTCTTTTTTAGAACACGGCTCCATTCCTTTAAAATTAGACCGGCGCAAGCTTTCCTCAATTTTTAGAAACGGTTTATCTTTTTCAGGGGGAAAAAAAGAATCTCTATATTTTGAAAACATGGCGGGATTAAATGAACTTGGTTCATACAGTTTTTCTCTTGATCAACTGATTGAAAATTTTTTAAAGGGATTTGAACAGCACTTTGGAATAACCTTTAAAGAAGAAACTCTCTCTGATTATGAAATAGAGTTGAGTTGTGGGTTGAAGAGTAAAAGAGCAAAAGAGTTGGGGAGTTAAAACAAAAAACCTTAACTCTTTCACTATTTAACTCACAAACTCATAACGCAAATTACTGTTCCGTGGGTTCATATGAAGCTTGGTTTTGTGAGAAATTCTTTCATTTTTATCCTCCCATAAATTTACCTCTGGCTTCGTCCATCAATGCATCGTCAATTATTTTACACCCTTTTTCTCTGGCAAGTTTCTCGATAGATTTTTTTGCAATGGGCTTCACAAAGACAGGGACATTATTAAGTCTTTTTTCTGCCTCAGGGGTCCAGACAGGTTGTTCGTTTTGTTCTGATTCTGTTTCTTTCCCTTTGAGGGTGGTTTGTGTGATCTCCAGGGGCTTACTTTTTTCTTTTTCTCCAATCTTTATCCCTAAGCTGTAGATTAACTGGGTTTCTCCTGGGTTCGTTACCATAGAGAACTTGGCATCACAACTGTAACAGCAAAAAGTAATTTTCATAGACTCCTTTGAAAGGTCTTTCTCCTTTTCAAAATCCATAGGAACCTCACACTTTTCACAAATAAATCTCATTATTAACTCCTTTATATTCTATTTAAAGTTATTACTGAATTAATATCCTGTCTATCTGATACGAAAACAGATTCCCGCTTTCGTAAGAATGGCAGAATGAGCAATATTGTCATTCCCGACTAAATCGGGAAGCTGGTTAATTTTCATCTTTTCAGGGTACCGCTTTAGCGGCATGACGACTGACAAGAATAGCTGAACGCATATTATATGCTTTCTGCTATGGTTTTTTTATAATCAAGGATAGTTATAAGCCTTTCTCCAATCTCACTAAATATCTCTCCTGCTATAGTGTTTTCTAAAGCCAAAGGGGTGCCATGATCCGCATTTTCGTTTAATCCTATGGTAAAGGGAACCTTCCCCAGAAATGGAATATCAAACTCCTGTGCCAGCCTATCACCATCAGGATTCTTAAAGAGTTCTACCCTATCCCCACATGTGGAACATACAAAACCGCTCATATTTTCTATGAGTCCAAGGATAGGGATATTGAGGTTTCTGTCAAGGTGGATAAATTTTGAGACTACTGCTCGTGAGATTACAGTAGGAATGGTTACCATCACAGCGCCATCCATGTCGGGAATGAGTTGTGAGATGACAGCAGGCTTGTCGTTGTTGGCAGGTGGAAAGTCTATGAAAAGGTAGTCCAGCTTTCCCCACTGGATATCTCCCAGGAATTCCCTAATTACGCTTATTTCCATCTGCTCCCTCCATACGCCTTCAAAAAGGGTTGGCCCTCCCCACTCCCATTCTGCAGGGATATTCTCCCCATTCAGAAGAAGATCCATGGAGGCGACCTTTATGCCTAAGGGGCCGCATGCTGGTTTAACCTCACCGGAAGCGGTATCCATGCGCTCCCTTTTTATTCCCAACATCATTGGGATACATGGGCCGTTGATGTCTGCATCCAGTATCCCTACTTTACTCCCTTTTTTTGCCAGAGAGACAGCTAAGTTCACTGTAACAGTACTCTTTCCTACACCTCCTTTACCGCTCATTATGGCAATTTTGTGTTTGATCAAGCTCATCTTCTGTTTTACCTTTGCAAGCTGTTCCCCCACCTGTTTAACTATTTGGCTCTTTTCTTTTCTCTTGCTCAGGATATTTTCTATTCTGTTTTTTTCTTTATCATCCATCTTTTATTCCTTTGCGTTTTTGCGGTAAATTTATCTTTTTTTGTTAGGCTATAATATTACCTTTTAGCTACTCGTGCAACAACGGCTCCCACAATTTCTCCCTCTTTCCATCCATCTTTCTGATATTTAGGAAATACAGGGTCTGGATCCCCTTTAGTGGCTCCGTGGCATGGCAAGCAGGCTTTTGTAGCTTTAATAGGCTCAGCATAATAGTAAGCCCCGGAGGTTGATAGCTCTGCATTAGGTACCCCGTTTTGGATTTCACGAAATAACTCTAATGCATGTGAGTCACCCCGATTATTAGGATTGCGAGGTTTTTCAACTACCATCTTCACCCAGGCGCGACCTTTTGTAGCTTGAGGGACAACTTCAGAAAAGACTCGATCTGCGACCGCGGCCGGAAGAATAGCATTTTTAGCCAGCCAACGTTTATAAATGAAGTTGACTCCTGGTATTAGAGATTGAGAACGAGCATTATGTTTTCCAATAACAGAGCGTGTTTTCAACTCTAACTTGACTAATAAATAAGCCAGTTCTTGGTCGCCATGCCTGTCAACGTAGGCCACCTGCTGTGATGCAGGCTTGGATATTATTTCGGGATGTGGTACGAGAATGGAAATAATTAATCCTGCTAAATACATAGCGGGAATTAGTAAAATTGCTATTAAAATTATTTGTACGATTTTTTTATTAATCATATTACCTTACCCTCTCTTTAATAAAAGTAAAATTTATACATTAACTAAAAAGGAATGTCTATGACATGTGTCAAATTTTCAGTTGATATAAATCAAAAAAACAAATCTCTTGTTTGTAATGAGTATTTGTTTTCATTGCAGTATAAAGATGAGAAAACATTGCACGGCCTGAAACCAATTGTAATATATTAAGAATCACTTTTCAGAGGTTGGAGACAGAACCACCTCTTTTTATAGTAAGAACGTGATTTAAAGAAATCTTTTGTAGCAACGGGAAATTCCAAAGGGGAGTCTGAAAATTATTTGCATTTAGTGCATAGTTTAGATAGGCATAGCACGAAGAAATGTTAATCCTCCAACAAAAATCAGCAATCCTCCCACAAGCGTACAAAGGCGGGATTTCGAGATATTTTGGTCGATGAGCGGTCCAATCTGCCCACCTATGATAACCGAAGGCACTACCCAAAACAGAATGGAAATAATGAATGAGCGTTCAGCAATTAATGTATTTATTAAATCTGAATTAATGCGTCCAATAAAGGCACATAAATTAGCAATAAATAAAATAGTAACGGTGGTACCTATTGCTTCGGAATGGTGGTGAATACGTTTATGATTGATATAACAGGGAAGAATTAATTTTCCTAAACCGGTGACAACCAGACCCTTCAAAAACCTGCAATAACCCCGACACCCCAAAATATTTTGTTATGTGTTTCCACCTTCTCGATTACCTGAGTGCAGCCTTTGTAGAGCAAATAGGAACCATAACCAATACAAATATACCAAAGATTACCAATAAAAACCCCTGAGAACTAAGTGTGGATAAATAACACCCGATTAAACTTGCTGGTACACATACCTTTAGCTATTTTTTGACCAAATACAAGTTGATGGTTTTTGACGGCGAGTTCTCCAATCCTACTTAACTCAATTCGAAAACCCGGATAAATCATACAAAAGAAAGACATGCATTCGCAC
>CBDUII010000277.1:0-4108 GCA_965367285.1 uncultured bacterium | reverse complement strand
ACAGTCGATCGAATCCGCCAGACGACACATGTGCACAAAGGCTCTACTCTACTATCTGCCATATAGGTGGCAAAGGAGATTAACCATGAGATAAATCAGTTACCCTGTTTCTCTGTCCGCAGAAGCAAAAACTATACCGGTATCAATAATAATTCTATCTATTTCCTCACCTCTTTCCAGAGCAGGTTTTCATGAGTTTCAGCAATATCTTTTCTGCCGCTGTTACTGATACCAATAAAGGACAATTTTTTCTTTGATCGTCTTTGTTGGCGGATATATTTTTTCATAGCCTCTCTCATAACCCCGGGAACATTTTTATTTTCTTCCTGTGAAATATCTTTAAGCTCTCCAGTTAGATTCCCGCTAAAAGCATACGGGAATGACAAACATGCCGCATTCGCGAGGATAACAAAAAAGGTGGTGATGACAACCAATGACAAATAACAAATGACCAATAACCAAAAGTGTCATTCCCAACCACCCATATTGTCATCAAAACCAAATATAAGTGCCAGGCACTTCCCCGTCCAACATAGGGCAATCGATTTAAAGCAACTTGCGCTATTAAGTAAGTGCTACTAAGTGCCTGGCACTTCTTTGTCCCACTGTCATTCCCGCACTCCCAGCATGTCATTCCCGCACGTTTTTAGCGGGAATCTATAAACATTGAAATTCCTATACATAAATAAATTTGATAACTCTCATGCAAATAATATAATAAAGACTTTACATTCATAATTTATAGAACATAAAACATATGGCTGAAAAAAAAAGGGTAGTTGTTACGGGACTTGGGTTAGCCACTCCTCTCGGTCTTGATGTTGAAGAGAACTGGAAAAAGGCGCTTGCCGGTGAGTCCGGTATTAGCCGGCTTGATTATCCGGACGCTGAAAAGTCACCCGTCCGGGCAGCCGGGGAGATAAAGAAAAGAGACTGGAATAAGATAAAAGAAGAATTTCAGGAGGACGCGTTTAATGAAGGCGAGAGAAGAACCCTGCTTGCTTTATGGGTAGCCAGGTCCGCTTTGAATGACGCAGGTATTAATCATCATAGTAAATATAAAAACCGCTTTGGTGTTGCTTTTGCCGCCGGGCTTGGGATTAACAGGCTGGAAGATATACATGGCTATATAAACAATAATGGGAAATTCGATTTTGTAAAATTCGGTAAAAAATATAAAAATGTACACAAAGAATCTATTATTAGAAACAATTCTAATAGAGCTGCCTCTCTTATTGCAAGAAAATTTAGATTAAATGGCCCTAACTATACTATCACTTCCGCCTGCGCGTCAGCCACACAAGCCATAGGAACAGCATACAAAATAATTCGCAGGGGCGAGGCTGATCTTATGGTTGCGGGTGGATCAGATTCTATGATAAATCCAATAGGACTTGTCTTTTTTGTTCTGCTTAAGGCTGCATGTGTTTCCTCTTCCAATCCTCAGGAACTCTGCCGCCCTTTTGATAGAAAAAGATCCGGACTTGTAGTTGGCGAGGGGGCTGGTGCAGCAATTCTTGAGGAAGAGGTTCATGCGCTTAAAAGAGGAGCGACGATATACGCGGAAATCGCTGGTTATGCTTCCTCTATGGATGCTTTTCAGATTACCGCCCCGCATCCTGACGGAAACGGCGCCGAGCAATCAATGAATGCCGCGCTAAAAGACGCTCATATGAATACTGATGAAATAGATTATATTAATGCCCATGGTACAAGTACAAAACTGAACGATTCTGCAGAAACACTTGCAATTAAGAAGGTTTTTAAGGAAAATGCAAACAGGATTTCCATAAGCTCCAGCAAATCACTTTTAGGTCATTTTATAGCGGCGTCTGGCGGACCTGAATTTGTGTTTACAGTTTTAAGCGCTCAGAGAGATGAAATTCATCCTACAATAAATATTACCAATCCTGATCCTAAATGCGATCTGGATTATGTGAGTAATGGGAAAAGAAAGAGGCGTGTCAGGGCCGCGATATCCAATTCATTTGGGTTTGGCGGGCAGAACGCTACGGTTGTTGTAAAAAAATATATTTAGGTTTAAAAATGAACTTGGATTTATCAGGCAAAGTTGCTCTTGTAACAGGGGGAGCGAAAGGAATTGGAGGGGACATCAGTCTGCTCCTTTCCAATGCCGGCGCAAAAGTTATTATCAATTACAACAAGTCAAAAGAAAACGCGGAAATGCTTAAAAAAGAAATATCTGATTTTGGTCATGAAGCTGATATTTTTCAAGCCGATGTTTCAAACAACAAACAGGTTACTGCCCTTTTCGATTTTATTAGAAAAAAGTTTAATCAATTAGACATTCTTGTCAATAATGCAGGCATTATTAAAGACAACTTATTATTAAGCATGGAACTTTCAGATTGGGATGCGGTGCAGGATGTTAATTTGAAAGGAGCATTTCTCTGCACAAAATTTGCCGCTGAGATGATGATGCTTAATCATTATGGGAAGATTATAAATATCGCTTCTATCGGCGCTATAAAAGGCGGCCGTGGACAGACAAATTATGCGGCGGCCAAGGGAGGTCTGATTTCTTTTACAAGGGCATGTGCCGTTGAATTAGGGGGAAAGGGCATTCATGTGAACGCGGTTTTACCGGGAATGATTTTAACAGCAATGAGTAAACGAGTCATAAAGAAAGTGGGTGAGGAAATTCTTAAAAACATTCCGATCAGCAGGTTCGGAGAACCCGTTGAGATAGCAAATCTTGTACTGTTCCTTGCCTCTGATAAAGCAGATTACATTACCGGCCAGGCAATTTCCATTGATGGAGGATTGAGTATTTCATAACGCGGCAGAGCCGCAACTAATTGACGATTTTAGATTTAAATTTGCAGTTTATAAATCGTGTTCTTTTCATTCGTCAATCAATATTCGTAAATCGAAAATATTATATATGCGTTACTTTTTAATTGATCACATTCTTGAATGGAAATCTGAAGAAAAAATTAAGGGAATTAAAAATGTAGCAATGAGTGAAGATTTCCTCGAATTCCATTTTCCCAAAAACCCGATTATGCCCGGAGTATTATTACTGGAAGCATTCGTTCAGCTCGCAGGTTGGCTTGAGGCAGCATCCTCTGATTTTAACAACTGGTTTTTAATCAATAAAGTTAACAAATCCAATTTTTATGGCTTTGCATATCCCGGAGATCAGGTTGAACTGGTACTGGAATCAACATCTGAAACAAATTCTTCAGTAAGAACTTATAAAGGAATCGGAACTGTTGGTGGGAAAAAGATAATCAAGTCGGAATTCGAGGGCAAAATAATACCTCTTTCAGAAATAGAAAATACCGATGAACAAAAGAGATTCTTTCAAGTGTTAACCAGGAAGTTGAGTTTAAAAGCTTAAAGCGGCAAATTGCCGCAACCAAATAGGGCTTCCGCCCTGGAGAACCAACAAAAAAACTTCCCCCAAAAAGAAGTTTTTGCAATGTAATACTATAGTCGCAACCAGGTTTAATTTACCGCAGAGGCACAGAGAATCAGATGGAATAAATTTCCAAATAACACATAAACAACAATATTCAATATTTTAAAAATCTAAACAAACGCATCAAAATAGAAAATTGAATTTTATTTGTTATTTGGGATTTGCGCTTTGTTAGTCCAATTTTGGTCATTGAGATTTGTTTGTTATTTGTATTTTGAAGTTTGTTATTTCATTTAAATTATGTCTGACAGAGAAGTTCTAATTACAGGAATGGGGCTTGTTACGCCTATAGGTAAAAACGTAGAGGAAAACTGGGAAAACCTGAAGACGATGAAAACCGGGATCACTTATTTCCCTGAAGACGGGCTGCCGGAATATTTACAATATTACGGTAAAGTAACAGAGTTTGATATCCCGGAAAACATTCACCCTAAGCTCTTAAGCCAGATGAAATTTTTGAATCGCGGATCCATGCTCGGATTCAGCTCCGCCTGTGAAGCTGTTACCAATTCTTACATCAATATTGCATACGTTCCTCCTGAGCGGCGTGCTTTATACGTTGCTTCCGTTGATTTCACTCAAATTGGCTATGCTTTCATTTATCCTCTCTTAACGGTCGGAACTCACGGTCAATTCCAGCATATGGATTTTGAAAAACTGAAC
>CBDUII010000276.1:0-4116 GCA_965367285.1 uncultured bacterium | reverse complement strand
TCCTAATGTATGGACAATATAATGCAAAACATGGCCCCGCGCCCTGAATGACTGCACAATAAATAGATAACCAAGCGCCATGGCTCCGGCTAAAAAGATTGCCCCCTACAAAGCCATTGATTCCACAGTAGGGAACATTCCCAAAAACCCGACTGTCGGAAACCATTCTATTGGTGTGGCGCGAATTAAGCCGCCTATTTGCAACTCCAAAATTCCTTTACCGGCGAAAACAAAGGCCATGTAGTAAAGAATTACGCTTGTTACTGTAAAAAAAGGACGAATCGGAATTTTAGCCGTGCCGTATTTAAAGAGGTAGTAAATAACCACAAGAACGAGACATCCCACTGCAAACCCTGCCCAGATCGGAAGGCTGCTTCCCTCTTCTGCATTGGAAAAAAGGGTGGAATAAAATAGAATCGTCTCTGCCCCCTCGCGGTAAACGACAATAAAAGCAGCTAACCCAAGGGTAAACATGCTCCCCTTGCCGACCGATCGTATTACTTGGCTTTGTATATAGGACATCCACTTTGCTGCCTCCGCCTTGCTGGTGAGCCAATAGCTGACGTAAAACAACACAGCAGCAGCAATCAACATTGTGATTCCTTCAAGATTTTCTTGGCTCGCTCCGCTTTTGGTATATATTTTCAAGAAAAGAATTGCTGTGACCACGCTGAGAATGATGGCAGTGAGCGCTCCCAGGCCGACAATTTTCACTTTGTCATGGTTGCCGGTTCCACGAAGGTAGGCTATTAAGGCGCTGATGATAAGAATTGCTTCAAATCCCTCCCGCACTATAATAAAAAAAGAACCGACAAACAGTCCGAACCAACTTGCAGATGAATCCAGGTCATTCGCCACTTTATGCAGTTGGCCAGGCAAACTCAATACGGCCGATTCTAATTGATCCGTTGGTGCCCTTTTTCGATCAATCCGAGAATATTAGCAAACTTGGATTCAAGTTCTGATTTCAGGCTGCTCGATTGCATAGCAACCATAGATTCCAGTCCTTTACCTTCAAAGATGTCAAAATATGCCCCGGAGACCATGTTTTTGGATTGTCTGGAATTGCCTTCATTATAGAGGGTCAAGGCTTTTTGCAAAATATTCTCAATTTCTTTTCAGCAGTTTCCGCTTTCAAAAAGGCTTTAAAACAAAGAGACGAAAGCAAGCCAGATGGCGATGGGTGGGAAGGTGATGAACAACCAATTTTTAGAGATCAATGCATTATCAGATTTTTTATTAAAAAAAGTGTTTTATTGTAAGACCTTTATAATTTCTTTAGCAGTTACACGGGGATGCCTTTGCCCCATTAGACGGCAACCTCGATAACCTTTGCATCTTTCGGCACATCTTCTTTCGAAGGTCTCAAATAAAGGTCAAGGGCTTCCATAAAATTTTCCCGGGCTTCTTCTTCAGTTTTGCCGTAAGTTACGCAACATGGAAGCTCAGGGCAATAAGCAACATAAACATCCTCATCAGGTTCTATTATTACTCTAATTTTCATTTGATTTCCCAAATAAATTAGTTAAGAAATTATGAATCATTATATCATTTTATGGCTATGGCTAAATTGGGTGAGAATTAAAAAAAACAGATATATCATATAATGATTATTACGTCAATATCGATTGTGTTATTAAGTCGCTGATGTGCTAAGGAATCAATATGGGTGTTCTGTATGTAGTTCAGGGAGACAGATGTTATCCATCTGCTTTAAAAAAATACCTTGGGGAAAATGCTCCTGAAAGGATTGCAGCAATAGGAAATATCGATATTTTGAAGCACAAGAAAGTGGCATTTTTCTGTTCTGTCAAATGTCCGGGGAATCTGATAATACAGGCATTAGACCTTGCTCAAGCCCTGCGGAAATCAGGAATAACGGTTATCTGTGGTTTCCACTCTCCTGTGGAGCGAGAAATTTTAAAGACCTTGCTGCGATCTCCTCATCCGGTTGTCATTTGTCCCGCACGCAGCATAGGTGGAATGCGCTTTCCGAAAGAATACAAAAGGCCAATCTCTAAAAAACGTTTACTCCTTTTATCCCCTTTTACTGAAAAACACCGCCGCATCACCGTTGAAACATCCAATATCCGTAACGAGTTTGTCGCCGCAATAGCGGAAAAAGTATTTGTAGCTTATGCGGCACCCGGAAGCAAAACCATGCAATTTTGCAGAGAGGTTCTGGCTAAAGGAAGGCTGTTATTTACACTGAAGAGTGATGACAATTCTGGGCTCATTAAACTTGGCGCAAAGCCGATCCAAACAACCGACGTGAATAAACTATTTCTTTAGAATGGTGTTCTGAATCGAGGAATTAAACCTTCACTATTACATGCAGGGTATATTCACCGTGAACCAAAAGGGGTTATTGCTTTAGATCAGAAAGGCGCAAGGGGCAGATTCAAAACAAATACGTCTTTATGTTTATCCTGACGAAGCCAAAAAAATTATTTACCTGATAACTATTGGGGACAAACGTTCCCAACAAAAAGATGTAAAATATTGTAATAAATTTGTAGAAGACCTGAAAAAAGGAGAAATCCAATGAATAAAGCATTTAAGACGGTCTCCGAAATGGCAAGGCATATTACTGATGATAAGAAATTTCACAAGCAACTTGATTCTGAGATCAAAAAAAAATCAATTGCTAAAGTTTTTTTTGCTTTACGTTGCCAGTCTAAGATTACCCAAGAAGAAATGGCAAAACGGTTAGGATGTACTCAAAGCAGGATTTCCAAGATCGAACATTCCAGCAATAATAAACAAAAGGTGGAATATCTTATAGCATATGCTGAGGTTTTAGAAATGGAACTTAGTATTGACTATAGAAAACCGATGAAAATAGTAGATAAAGTTAAGTATCATGCTTTTGAGATCAAGAAGCATTTGGATACTTTAGCAAAGGTTGCAATTGAAAAAAAAGATAATAAATTACATCAGGGGTCGCTAATTTCTTTGGGGAATCCTTATACAACATTTTAGAGCTTTTCAAACAAAGTGCTACTATTTTGGGAGAACCAAAGCGTGTACCTAAAGAAATAATGAGGGTTCGTGCTCCTATGGATATCCAAGAAAGTGAAAAAGAACTTGTTGTAAAATAGTAGAGCTATCCCTTGTCGCGTTTCGGCCTTTTCCCCATCCTGTAAGGCCATAGCGAACATTCTTTAAATTCACATTCATGGACTTCTTTAATCCGCTATTCCACACTCATAGCGGAAAATTGCTTCCACTGCCAGCCACTGCCAGGATTTCAAAAGTTAAGCAATTGATACATTGGCAATAAATGGTAGGCACGGGCGGTTTCGAACCGCCGACCCCTTGCACGTCAAGCAAGTGCTCTACCCCTGAGCTACGCGCCTAAGAATTTTTTTATACCTTAATGTCTTGCTGAAACCATGTCAAGAAAAAAGGTGTTTTGGGGCAGTGTGGCTGTGGGAGGTATTAAATAAAAAAGGACACAGATTCACGCAGAAAAAATTGTGGTTGTATAGTCCCGAGGAGTAGAACTTTTTACCCGCGCTTATCTGCATCCCTGAAAAAAATCACTGCATTATTTATGTATTTTCAATTTTCTTCCATCATGTCAAATTGACTTTTCGTTGCACCGCAATCCGGACAACACCATGTATCAGGAAGATTTTCAAAATCTGTCAGGGGGTAGATTCCTCCGTCACCTTTTGCTGGATCATAAATATACCCGCAAACCTGGCAAATCCGTTTTCCCTGTGTTGTGGTTACCATATTTTTGCTCCTCTTTTTTTTAAAATTTATATTTATACAATTAGATGATAATGTTTTAAAAGAGGTTCATAAAAAAAACTAGAAAAACGGGTTGGTTTTGAGATCGGAATCGCTATATTTTCTGCGAAATCATTGAACCTTCACTTTTAAACAACCGATTTTCTCAATATTCATCTCGATCAAATCACCATGTTTGAGACATGTTCCTTGAGGCGCGCCCACTCCGGATGGTGTGCCGGTGCTGATAATATCCCCGGGCTTAAGAGTCACAAGTTGAAATAGAAAAGAGATGATCTATGCCATGGTAAAACTCATCTTCTATGTGTCGGCATTTTGTTGTTTAATTCTATTCACTGAAATGTTAGTATCTAGTTT
>CBDUII010000275.1:0-4138 GCA_965367285.1 uncultured bacterium | reverse complement strand
CAAGTTGATCAAGGCGGTCTGAAAGAACACATCCCTGCCGGGTTCGGTCATTTATGGATGAAGGCAATTTATTAAGAAATCTAATTACTATTTCTACTACTCAACATTAGACTGAACGCATAAAATTATATCAAAAAAATCTATGCTCTACCTACCGATTTATTTTCAAATGGGGATTACATATTCATGATCCATATGATTTAAATATAGAATCAAACAAAGAAAACATTCACTTGATCGGGATCTGTTTTCAGATCAGGTTTATTCTTTTCAAGTTAGACCATCCTGGCTTTATCACCTATAAACCGTCATTCCCGCGTGCTCCCCGCTTAAAGCGTGCGAGGACAAGCTTTAGGAGAGATCCAAGACGAACTCTCATTCTGGATGGCCGATAAAAACATTCGAGCATGACAAAATTGATTTACGCAAAAACCTAACCGAACACTACTGAACAAGCTTCCGCGTTATTCTTTTACGCTTAAATTTTTCAATTTTGTAGACAAGCCTCAATAATGGATAATTAACTGGAAAATTCCTTTTCAGACATATCGCGTTTAGCATTATTTCTATTTTCGAAAGCTTCCTGTTCATGGCAAATGCAATTGTGTTGCTTGAAGTATTCCCGCGCAACAACCATATTTCATTAAACACCGAACTAATTTTTTCAAGCATTTTTTTATAATATAACCTGTCTGTGGTCATTAAATTGACTATCAATATTCCTTTATCAGAAAGGCGTCTGCCAGCCTCTTTAAAAAACTCACATGTAGACATTGGTTGTGGCAGATCATTACCTATATAGGCGTCCATGATTAAAATGTCATAGGTCTTTTCTGAATATTTTATGAATTGAAAGGCGTCTTCAATGAAAAGTTGCATTTTTTGTGACGTTTTAAAATGAAAATACTTTTGAGCAACAACAGCTATTTCCGGATCTATTTCAACAATATCAATGGAAAGCAGTTTATTAATATTGGTTAGCATCATCGGAATGGCTCCACCGCCTAATCCCAGCACCAAAATGTTTCTGGGATTTTGAGTAAACACAAGGCCGGGTAAAATGTTCCGCGCATACTCAAGATTAGATAATGTTGGGTTACCGGTGTCTACCACAGTTTGCCTGGTTGCGGGAGGAGAATAGAGAGTGAGTATATTGCCTTCCTGTGTAACCAATATATCGTTAAATTTTGATTTAGACTGATAGAGAATCTTTCGAGTACTCATGCTATAATATCTTCCACCATAATCAACAATATAAACCAAATGAATAGCTCTATCAAAATAAAGTCAGCTATTTTAAACTATTTTTTCTTCGCCTTACCACCATCTTTCTTTATATGGATAAATTAAAAATTCTAATTGCCGAAGACAGTAAAATAGCTACAGCACAATACAGTACATATCTTCCCGACGAGACTTATGAAAAGCAGTTTGCTGAAAATGGTGAAGAGGCAGTGGCGATACATAAATCATTTAAGCCTGATATTATGATACTGGATTTAATGATGCCGCTTAAAAGTGGTTATGCTGCTCTTAAAGATATCAGGGAAGCGGAAAAGTCCCTCGAAAAAAAAACTGCTATTATTGTTATTACCGGTCTGAAGGATAAAGAAGACATTCTTGACTGTGCAAAATTAGGTATTCAGGGATACATTGTTAAACCAATTAATTGCGAGGAACTTAGTAATACAATTTTGGATTATTATAATAAATTTCTCGAGTCACAAAAATAACTGCATTTAACCAAATTCGGTCTACATAAACTTTATCTTGATTTTTTCTCTTTACTGCCATTCACTACTAAAAAACTATTGGAATCCGTCCAATTCTGCTTTCCTGCCAAATTGTGGTTGTGGCACCGTAGCCACGCTGTGAAAATCCGTTAGCCTTTGTAGAACTCCAGCTTTTTTAAATCTAAAAAAACATTATCAATGTCTGTACAAGCTGTGCCATGAAATGGTAATCCAGTGTTTCAGGTTTGTCTCCATAATCATGGTAGTTAGGATTACGGAGAAAAGCCGTGTCTGTAACCATGACAGCGGGATATCCCTTGTCCCAGAACGCGATATGATCGCTCAGCCTTGAAACAGGGAGCATCCTGCCTTTTCCCGGGACAACAAGTTTTTCATAAGGCAGAGTATTTTTATATTCTGTGAGCGGGATTAATTGTTTTAAAAAAGATACTGACGCCATATTAGCCACAAAAGCGATAAAGTCGCCGGTTCTGGGGTAATTTCTGAAATTCAGGGGAAAAGGTATTTGCTGACTATCAGGCGCAATGTTTTTATAACCAACCATTTCAAGGCAAATCATCCCTTTTATCTTTTCCCCGCGCTGTTTAAGGTTTTTAACGTACTGCCGGCTGCCCATTTTTTGGGTAGAAAAAACAGGCGGTTCTTCAAGGGTAAATGCTAAAAACCTCAAGTTTTTCTTTAACTGTTGTTCCTCTTTTAATCTCTTTGCCTGTCTCGCTAGTTCCAAAAGTACAGCTATTCCGCTGGCGTTATCGTCTGCCCCTGGAGTTGTTGACACAGTGTCATAATGCGCGCCGATAATAAGGATGCCGTCATCAGAAGAACCGGAAAATATGTCCAGTTCCAAGTTCGCTACTTCGGTATCCTCATAAATGTAAGGGTATTCCTTTACATTGCCAAACTCTTCTAATCTGGATTGGACATAATCTTTAGCTTGTTTTAATTTATCAGGGTGGAATATGCTCCGGATACCGATGGTTCCGGCTAACATTTGAACATCGTCTTTCAGACGTTTAGCAGCATCGCTAAGGTTTACAATGTATGCAGCAGGCACGGGTTTGTCTTTAGGAGCGGTTCTATCGCTGGGGCTGTTCAGATATAAAATCTTTCCAAAATAATACAACAATACAACAAGTATTATTAAAAAAGCATAGTTACTCATTTTATTCAAAAGCTTCCACATTCTAATTATAGACTAATCGTATAATTATTTTTATGTCTACTCAGAGTCTGACAGGTTTTTGCTTGTACGGGAAAGACGTTCTATCAGGGTTTTCAAAAACACTTTGGTGAAGCGGAGCTGACAGCCCTGAGAAGCCTGTTCAATTATTGTGCTGTTGATCTGCAAGAGAGTAACCTCAATGAGAGAGAGAATACTCGCGGTGCGTTTTTCCTTGTAAATGTATCCCATTTCACCAAAACAATCCCCGTAACCCAAAACAACCAGTGCTTCGCCCCCTTTTCTAACTACAACCTTTCCGAAAATCATCATATACCACGAATCATCTATTTCTCCTTCTGTTACTATTTGCTCGTTTTGTGGAAACTCTTTCCAGACGCCGGCTCTCAGGACTTCCCATATTTCGGAGTCAAAAAATTCTTTAAAAAAATTAGTCTTCTTCATAGCAGTAAACTTTTCGTTTTCATCAACTTCATCTTTTTTATAGTCAAGAACTTTAAAAGCCTTACTTAAATCGCCGGCAAAGTCTTTTCCCATGGGATAACGCTCCTCAACTTTTTTATTTAAAGCCTTAGCCACGATATCTTCGATAACCACCGGAACTTCAGGACGGTACTGACGCACGGATGCAGGCTCTTCATGTACTATTTTATAAATCAGGCTGGAAAGAGTTTCAGCCTGAAAAGGGGGACGTCCCGCAAGAAGTTCGTACATAATAACACCCAGTGAATAAAGGTCTGTATGGTTGGTTAAATTTTCTTCTTTTGCCTGTTCCGGGGACATGTAACGGGGAGATCCCATCAGCCCCATCAATTGAGTCATGTCGGACTTTACAAGTTGCGCGATACCGAAATCTCCGATTTTTACATCCAGTTTCTCGGTGACCATAATATTGCTTGGTTTAATATCCCTGTGAATTACGCCTCGCCTGTGCGCGTAATCAAGGGCTCTGGAGCATTTAAATATTATCTCCAGTACCCTTTTTACAGGAAGCAGATTTTCTATATTGCAATACTCCTTTAATGTTCTGCCGTCATGGACATACTCCATCACAATATAATACTTTTTACTTTCAATACCAGCGTCATAAATAGGCAGAATATTGGTATGATCCAGCATACCTGCTATGCGGGCCTCATTGAAAAATAATTTCCGAAATCTTTTCTCGTCGTCTCTGCTTTTCAGTAAGTGCGATAAAGCCACT
>CBDUII010000274.1:0-4161 GCA_965367285.1 uncultured bacterium | reverse complement strand
AATAGCCATGATCCCCCCAGAATAGAGAATTTACATAAATCCTCTATTCTGGGGGTATCATGGCTATTCGGGAACTGCTGTTGTTTTTAACTCCTTTCATCAATAGAAAAGGTGGAAGAATGATCAATTAACAATGGTCAATTAGCAGTTATCAGTGATAAATTATGAGGCAGTAATTATCTGTTATTGGTAATTCAACTATCTATAACCGGTAAAAGTTCACCACTGAAATACACGGGAAATATATTTTTCTTTCCGACAGCCGCCAAATTAGTAGTGGACTTAATGCGGATAACTGGATGCTTTCTATACATGCCGTATTTCCGTATGGTTTGAAATTTCAGAATTGGAGGTGCATAAATCTTTTATGTTCAGATGATGCACGTTATTGTTTCCCGTCAACCGTGCGAAGTTCTTTAACTCTTCTGTTGTTATCTTTAAAAAATTCGCCAATCTTTTTGCAGATTTTTCTACATTAAACCTGCTTCTCAATTCAGGATCGTGGGTTGTAATGCCGACCGGGCAACGTCCTGTATGGCACATTCTGTACTGCTGACATCCGCAGGCCATGAGGGCGGCTGTCCCTATAGCAACAGCATCCGCTCCTATGGCAAGAGCTTTTATGAAATCGGATGAAATCCTGAGTCCACCTGTTATTACAAGAGAAATTTCTTTTCCGTGCTGATCAAGATATTTTCTTGCCCGGCATAAAGCAAAAATTGTGGGAATAGATGTCGCGTTTTTTATGAATTTATCAGAGCTTCCCGTGCCTCCCGGCCTTCCGTCGATAGTTATAAAATCAGGTTTAGCATAAACAGCGACTTCCAAATCATCTTCTATATTTCCTGCTGCTATTTTTATCCCAATAGGTTTTCCTTTTGATTTATCTCTTAACCAGTCCACCTTGTTTCGCAAATCTTCCATGTTTTTGATGTCGTCAAAGTGAGATGGACTCAAAAGGCCTGTTCCCTGGGGGAATCCTCTTATTTCCGCGATTTCTTTTGTCACCTTGGCTGCCGGTAAGAAACCACCCATGCCGGGTTTTGATGATTGACCAAATTTAATTTCAATAGCGTCTACCATTTGAAGGTTTTCATCCGTCACACTATATTTATTAGGGACATATTCAAAGATATATTTATAGGCATTTTCAAAGGACTCCTTTAAAATTCCACCTTCACCTGATGCCATAGCGGTTTTAACAGCAGCGCTTCCTTTAGACAAAGCAATTTTTACTTCTTTCGATAATGCTCCAAATGACATGTGGGTGATATAAACAGGAGTTTCAATAATCAGCGGAGTTTTTGCTTTCGGACCAATCTTTGTTCGGGTATTAACCGGCTCATCATGATTTAACGGTATTTTGCTTAGCTGTGCGCCTTTAATCAAAATATCATCCCAGGAAATCACATTTTTCCGGGTGCGCATGGGTTCTGCTATGGACGCCTTTCCGGTTTCCGCCATTTGATGAATGTCAGCCATTAAGACTTCCAGTTCATCTGAATCACGTTTCCATTCCCCTAAATATTCATCTTTATCCATTGAGTGCTCGGTCTCTTCTTCAACTTCATTGAATTTATCTGAAGATGCGCCGCACACAGGGCATTGTTCAGGCGGACTATTCCCTTCATGAACGTAGCCGCATACAGTACAAATAAACTTTTTCATTATGTATCCTTATATAATTAAGAGGTTTACCGAGTACCAATAAGCAAAAACCGCTGATGGCAGGAGAATAAAAATGCCATCATGCGGTTTTAATCAAAATCAGAGTTTGGAATGCGCGCCGTCACAGTAAGGCTTATTAACCGAGCGTTTACATCCGCACCAGGCAACCTTTCCCTCTTTTTCAATAGTTACTTCCATAGGTTGAAACTCTGTCCCCTGGTGAGAACCATCACAATAGGGTTGTTTTTTTGAGTCTCCACAGGAACACCAATAAACTTTTCCAGGTTTTTCCTCGAGAACATAAGGCGCTTTTTGAGCAATTGTTGGTTCTGACATTTTTTTCAACATCTCCTTTCTTTCTTGACATTTGACGTAAGCGGATATATTAATTATTACATGCGGATTATTTAATATATGTGGATAATATGTCAAGTATGTACTTTAAAGTAATATACTATCTAAAATTATACTGTAAAGAAAAAATATGGACCAGAATAAAGTAAATTGTCCAATGGAAGTTACACTCAAAGTGGTTGGAGGCCGATGGAAGGTTTTTATCTTGTGGAGGCTGTTAGGAGATGGAGGCGCACGGTATTATTCATAGAAAAGTTTATCCGCAAGTACCTCCTAAAGTGGAATACTCCCTTACTTTCCTGGGGAAAAGCCTTAAACCCATTCTTGATGCAATGCACAAATGGGGTGCCAGATATCTAAAACGAGCAAAAAAAAGGGAAAAGTAGCAGAGGATTTACGTCGTCTTTTTTAAAATGAAATATACCTGTAATATATGCGACTGGGTTTACGATCCGGCTGTTGGCGACACTGATGGAGAAATTCCCCCAGGAACCGCTTTTGAAAGCATTCCCGACTCCTGGATTTGTCCGGTTTGCGGTGCTTCAAAGACTGATTTTGTTCCGGCTGAAGAAGGCTTTGCTAAGCCTCCATCTGAAATAAAAGAGAAAATGACCCTCAAGTTGGCCCGTGAAAATGCGCGGAAAAAATTGAGCGGCATTTGCGCGGTAAACAGAGTGTGTGACGGTCAGGAAAACCAGCTCTGCCAGGGAATGAAATATGGCGAGAAACTTGGTTTTGGCGGGGAAGGGCAGGGGCTTGGTTTTACGAACAATTTTAATGCGCTGCAAAAGGTTCACTTAAAAATGCGGCTTGTTTCCACACATAAGGCTCCGGATATGACGTCAGCTTTATTCGGAGAAAAACTCGCTTTTCCTGTGCTTGCGGCTCCGATGCGCGGACAGACTTCTTCCTTTAATAACGCCATCACAGAACGGGATTTTGCTTTTGCCATGTGCAAAGGCGCTATTGAGGCAGGAACCCTTGGCGGAACAGGAAATTCTCCACGTGAAGGAGACCTGGAATCCGGTCTCGACACCCTTCAAAAGCTTGGCGGAAAAGGAATTCCTTCCTTCAAACCACAGCCGAATGATAAATTAATTTCCCTTTTTCAAAAAGCGGAAAAAATAGGATGTCCGGCGGTTTGTTCTGATCTTGATGGAGCCGGTTCTTTTAACTGGAACAAAGCAGGAAAACCGGTGGAGCGAAAAAACCTTGATCAGTTAAAGGAACTTGTCAACTGCGTAAAAATCCCTGTGATTTTCAAAGGCATTATGGCTGTGGAAGACGCGGAGCTTGTAGCTAAAAGCGGCGCGAAAGGATTAGCTGTCTCCAATCATGGCGGACGTGTTCTTGATTCAACTCCGGGCACAGCAGAAGTCCTTCCCTACATTGCCAATACAGTTGGGGAGAGGATTACCATATTTGCGGACGGAGCAGTACGAACAGGAGATGACGTCTTGAAAATGTTGGCCCTGGGAGCTCAGTTTGTTTTTATCTGCCGTCCCGTGGTCCAGGGCGGTATCGGGGGAGGACATGAAGCGGTTAAACTCTATCTTGAGCATGTGGGCCTCGAATTCAAAAAGGCCATGCTAATGACCGGTGTGAATAGTTTAAAGGAGATTGATGAAAAAATAATCTGAAAAAAGTAACTGAATCTTTTTCGCATTGCTTTGTATAAATAAAGGGCACTTCCAAAACTCATTTTCTCTCGCGTCATTCCGAACACTTTGCCTTGTCATTCTGAGCGAAGCGAAGAATCTCTTTCTTCCACGCTCAGGATAAACTCCGCGAAGAATCTCATTGTTTGGCTCAGGGCAAATACCGTGAGGAATCTTTTCACCCTATCGATTAAGATATCTCCAGGAGCCTGCCCTGATACTTATTATAGAGACTTTGGTATACGTCCTAAAAAGATTCTTCGGTCGCTTCGCTCCCTCAGAATGACAAGAAGGGGGCGAAACAAGAATTTCTCGTCGTGTTACTTCTCGAAATGACATTTTTAGGTTTTTAGAAGTACCCTCGTGTAATTAGTGGTTTCAATCTTTGCTCGTTCCCACGCTCTGCGTGTTAAAACGTTTCTCTAATTAAATGTATAGGAATTTCAATGTTTCCTGATTTGTTGCGCCGCAGGCGCAAATC
>CBDUII010000273.1:0-4182 GCA_965367285.1 uncultured bacterium | reverse complement strand
AGTATCGGAATTTCAAAGTTTCACCCCAAAAACTAAAAGCAACCACAGATTTCACCGATTACACTGATTTTTTATCAGTGAAATCTGTGGTTCCTGTTTTTTTCATTAATCAATCTATGTAATTATTTTCTTGCTAATTGCTAACTGTTCATTGTTAATTGTTTAACTGCCTTCTGGCTTTTCCTACTCCCTCCCCATTGTTCCTATAATATCCATTGGTTTTTTGGGCGGCTCTGTTTTAACGCTTCTTGTGCCGCGAATAGATTGATCCCCTTGTTTGCGGATAAAGAAACTTATTGTTGCTTCTCCCATATCAGGGTACTTTTCCGGCAATTGTTCCATGTTTAGCGACAAATCTTTCAGCCCTATTTTATTGTCACGTTTTAATCGTTTAAACCCGGAGGTTTTATCCAGAGCGCCCCAATTAACGGGTTCCGGTGTGAGAATCGCTTTGATCCGCTCCAACCCTTCCGGTTCATGCACCCATATCGGCGAACCCCAGTAATCATCAGGGATTTTAATGACCTTGCCCGCCTGGATAAAGTTGGATTTTGTCATTCTTTCATTAGGGAACAACATCCATAAATTTCCACTGGTACCGATATCAAAGAGATATAAATAACCCGATCTTTCAGATTGAACAAAGATATTCACCTTATCACAGGCTTGTGGAACGCATATTTTATATTCCTGTTTATCTGTCCACATTTTAAAATCAAACTGCGGGTTTTCCTGTTTTAATGCTAACAGCCATTCCATGGTCAGTTTATAAACATCTTCCGGTTTATTTTGTTGAGCTTCTGTTTTTGGTAAAGGTGTGGTCTTTTTAATTAATCCTAAATCCTCAGGATCTATATCCTCGGATTTTATTTCAACTTTCCCTTCTCCCATACTTAAAGACCTGGAATCGATTAGAGAAGCTGAAATTCTTACACTTTTCTTTCTCGACATTTCCTTATAAAAACCTGTTATTTCAACATTCATGCTGTCTGATGGAGCGGGTTGTCCTCCCGCCTGGGCAAGGGTTAAATCGCGTGTTTGCGTTCCACCTTTTCGCGCTTTAGGCACTACAACAGATACATTTGCGATTCTTCCTAAATGCCTTCTTAGATCACTTTCCACTAATTCGCTAAAAGGCATACGTTTTTTGGATCGAAGATCCCGGAAATCCACCTTTTCTACTTTTAAATGCCGGTTTACATCCAACCGGCTGATCAGTTGTTGTGCCAGGGTCAGGATTCCCTCTTCCCATGCTTTTGGTTTCTGATCAGGCATGAGTCTTTCTATCTTCTTTTCCAATTTCAAAGAGCTTAATATTTCTGAATGAAGAAGATATGGAGTAAAATCATTTTTAACGAATTGATACGCTTCAATCAGGGGGTCTAATTTTTTTCTTTCTTCAGCAGCTTTTAAAAATCTTTTCGCGGCCTGAGCAAAATTTCTTTCAGATTCAAGACGGTCTCCATCTTTTTGTAATTCCAGTATGGAAGATTGTATTTCCCATATCTGCCCGGTCAACTTTTTTATAACAGGCGCCCTTTTCATCACTGCAATAGAATAAAAAATATTTCTGCTGTTATCGGTCCATCTACTTTCAATAACCACTCCGTCTAACTGCAAATTGACCTCTGTTCTTATGCCTGTAGAAGAATCTGAATGGGTAAACACGACCGACTTATCTCCGCTGCTTTCTGTAACTCTGGATGTGACAAAGATGTTGAGCCCTTTTAATTTGACCCGGAACTGAGCTGCCATTTCATGACGTGCCTGATCATCAGATTCCTGGTAATTATTCCCTGTCCCAACGGCTGTAACAAAAGATGATTTAGGAAAGAGGGAAAAAGGATCGGTAATCCAGACAGGTTGTGGTTGGGATATTAGTTGCGTGGTGGCTTTTGCTTCTCTTTTCACGTCCGTTTCATGAGCCTGTTTTGTTGTTGCCTGGCAACTCAGGTTAATGATCAGAAGGAAAAGAATTGGTAATAATTTGTAATTCATGGTATTACTCCTTATAGATATTTTTTAACCACAGAGGAAAAGATAATTTACAGTATCGGAATTTCAAAGTTTCACCCCAAAAACTAAAAGCAACCACAGATTTCACCGATTACACTGATTTTTTATCAGTGAAATCTGTGGTTCCGGTTTTTTTCATTAATCAATCTATGTAATTATGTTCTTGCTAACTGTTAATTGATAATTGCTTCTTATCTTTTCCTCACAGTCGTTAGATAGGCTCTTGATTCCGCTCTTTTTATATCTATTTGTTCTCCGGCAGTATATATACCGCGTAATGACTTTACTATTTCCGATGTTTTTTTGTTTGAGCTAAACCCCCTGAAACCTCCGCCGACATTAATTTCTCCCGCATCACTAAACGGGACAGTTGACGCAAAAGCCATGATTACTTCGGAGCCAAAAGGGGGAACAACGGTATATTTATTTTCTTTATCGAGAGCATAAAGAACTCCTTTTCGAATCCTGTTTGTCGAATCATTCTCTGTTGGAAACATCAATATCCGGTTTCCTGTTGCATCAATGTATAAGACCTTCAGATAACAATCGATTTCCGCCCTGACCATAACAGATATATCTTCTCCACTTCTGTAGATTCCTCCGTTTCCTTTATCAATCCACAGGTCTATTTTAAAATCGCCTTTTGAAGGCAGGTGCCCTATTTCTTTTTCTATCTCTTGAATTTTTGCTAAATTCTGCGGCGCCAAATCCCAATTTAATGCTGATTTTTTAATCTTAATCTCAGAAGCTGAAACTATGCTGCCATTTTCGTCTATCAGGTTGGCTGATATAATGACCAGGCCTTTACTTTCCCAATAACTGCCTTCAAGGGTAACTTCTTTAATTTTTATATTTGTACCCGGTTGAATTCTATCCAGTCCGAGATCCCGCGTACTGATTTTAACCCTGCTTATTTTTTTGAAATTAGTTTTATGCCTTTTTAATTCCCATTCCACCTGCCGCAAAAACATATCAGCAAACTCGCTGGAAAAGTTTGTGTTTTTTAATGTTAATTTACCAATTTTAACGTTTAAAGGACTTTCACTGAGGTTACTCACTAATCCCTCAACAAGGGCATTTGCCATTTCTTCAATTGTTCTTATCTTTTCTTCAGCATATAAATTGAGACATAAGATTGGAAGGAGTAGCAGGCTAATTAAAATAACTTTTTGGCTTTTAGACATCGGGATTTAATTCTTTTTTTTGACGCTGATTTTTTATGATTTCTATGATTTTCGCTGATAAATTTTCTTTATCCGCGTCTAATTCTTTTTAGCGTCTAAGTTCTTTTAAAATTCTTTATTCTTCTTCCAATTCCTTTAGTATTTTCCGCAATTCTGATTTAATTTTTCTGCGCTTTTCTTCATCCAATTCCACCCTTCTTTTATCTAACTGAGTTAATTCTTTATCCAGACTTTGAAACATGTCATCAGCATCTTTATCTATGGCTTCCAGAGCCTCTTTTTCAAGTTTTGCCATCCGCTCTTCTATATCTCCCAGTTTTTCTGTCTCCCGGTCATATTCTTCCTTTGTCATACTTCCGCTGTTAAACCTGGTACAAAGCGCCTGAAAACGACTTATAAACGCATGGACAGATCTGTTCCAGTCTATCCCAACCTTCTTTCCAAAAGTAACATCAGGGCAGAAATTAAACAGGACATTCCCAAACCTGAAACCAAATTTCACGTAATTATCTTTAGTTTTATGTATGGAACAGTCCTGCTTTTCTACCATGATAAATTTATCTAAATCATTATTCAGGTAGAGCTTAATCTTTGCTTGAGCCAAATCAAAGGAAGTAAAAGAAAATAGAAAAAATAAGTTTAATATGAATATTTTTTTCATAATAACTCCTTTTTTAAATAATTTTTTGACGCTGAAAGAATTAGACGCTGAGTCTAATTCTTTTTTTTTGACGCAGATAAAATATGATTTATTATGATATACGCAGATAAAAAATATTTATCATAAAGAATCATAACAATCATTAAAAATCAGCGTCTAATTCTTTTTACCTGAATTTTTTTCTCATTTCCTTCAAGATATCTTCCATTTCATCCTCAATTCTCATAAGGTCTTTTGGCATATACGGTCTTTTGGGAGTTAACTGAGTTCCCTGCGCCCATAGCTTTTTTCGTTCTTCTGGTGATTGTTCAGGTTCTGCTT
>CBDUII010000272.1:0-4182 GCA_965367285.1 uncultured bacterium | reverse complement strand
AAGTGGTTTAATCGGTACAAATAGAGGCATAACGATAGTAAACGTGGCGCCTTTACCTTCCTCACTTTCAACTGAAATCTCTCCGCCATGGAGTTCCACAAACCTTTTGGTAAGCGCAAGGCCAAGACCTGTGCCTTCATATTTTCTCGAGAAGCTGCTATCCACCTGTTCAAATTCCGAGAATATTCTATCTTGATCTTCCTTTTTAATTCCAATCCCGGTATCTGTAACAGAGAGCTTTAATAAACTATCCTTTTCTCGACTTTCCACCACGGCAGTTAAAGATATTTCTCCTTCTTCCGGAGTAAATTTTATGGCATTTGAAAGGAGGTTATATAGCATATGCTTGAACATTGTCTTGTCCGCCTTCAAAGTGGAAATATCCTCGTCGACTTTTATGTTGAGGTTCTGTTTCTTTTTTTCAATCAACGGTTTGATTACCATCTCCACCTCTGATATGGATTGACGGATGGAAAAGCTCTCATATTGTAATTCCATCTTTCCTGATTCTATCTTTGCTACGTCAAGAATATTATTTATAAGATGGAGGAGATCGGTTCCTGAATTGTGTATATTGCTAACATGTTTTTTTTGCTTTTCAGTAAGAGGACCAAACGACTCGTCGGCAAGCAGTTCTGAAAATCCAAGAATAGAATTTAGAGGCGTCCTTAGTTCGTGGCTCATAGTCGAGATAAACTGACTCTTTAATTTATTTGATTTTTCCAGTTCTCTGTTTGCCTTTTCCAGTTCCCTTGTCCTTTCAATAACCTTTTCTTCCAGACTTTCGTTTAATTCTTGAAGCTCTGAACTCCTTTTTTCAATAGCTTTTTCAAGTCTCTTTTTCTCCGTTATGTCCTTACTGATACCAACCGTCCCCAGAACTTTTCCATTGCTGTTTTTGATGTATGAGAGAGTAAGGCTAACATCTATAATTCTTTTTCCCTTTGTTTTCAATTGGGTTTCATAGTTGGATATATAGCCATGTTTTTCAAGCATTTCGAGGATTTCGTTCCTTTCCTCCGGCTTAACCCATAGATCATGCACCTTTTTTTCTATCATTTCTTTTTTAGAGTATCCCAGCAGGCGAGAGGCTCCATTATTAAATTCTACTATAGCCCCCTCTGTATTCGTGGTTATGATTATATCTGCTGAGTTATCAAGCACATTTTTCAGGTAGGTCTCTGTCTCTAAAATTGTCTCGATGAGATTGAATTTTTCAATCGCATATGCTGCCTGGATACCAAGGAGCGTTAGAAATTCCACCTCCCTTTGCGACCAATTCCTGTGTTTTAAATCATCTATATATAAAATGCCGATTATTTTTTCATTGGCATATAGAGGGACCGCCACAAGGCTTTTTATCCCTTCCTTAATAAGGAGTTTATTGTCAATATATGGATGTTTCTCCACATCCGAAATCACAGTGGGGGTTTTTTTGCTCAGGATATGGTCTGTCATGCCGCCGCTTCGTTTCTTCCATTTGGCGACATGAGAGAAATTAGAGGAAAATCCGTGGTGTGCCTTCAGGGTAAGAATTTCGCTCTCTTCATCGTATAAAGCAATACTTCCTGCAGGGGCATTTAAGGCACGGCATACCTCGATTAAAAGGATATCGAGTACTTGTTCTAATTCATGTGCGGACGTCAGGGCAACACCAATGCGATACAGTTCTTTAGTTTCTTTGAGAAGCTCCTTTACCTCTCTCTCTGCCTGCCGTTGTCTTTCCAGCAAAATCCATACAAATTTCGCGCTTTTTCCATCTATGATCTCCGTGCCGGGAGACCTGTGTTTTAAAAGTTTATCGGTTACGTCATCCTTGCCTGTTACATTAATTACAATATCAGGGCTTTTATTTAGAAGTTCCATGAAATCAGCAGTAATGGGGATATTGGCCTTTTTTGCTATTTTCAGCCCGGGGGCGCCAGGATTGATATCAGCAATACCAACAATATTAATATTCGCCGTTTCTAAAAGGATAGGTAAAATAGCACTCCCTCCTTTTCCTAATCCTATTAGGGCAATTTTTCCTATAAAATCAGCCATAATCCTTCTTTTTGCTCTCTCTTGGTTTATATTTCAAAAGGATTATTGTGCTCTTGCTCTCTGTGGCTGTCAAGGTCTATTTCCGGTTTCGTAGCTTCACGGAGACCACTAACTCCCTTTTAATTTTAAGTGTATAATTAAAGTTTTCCACAACAAGCTGAGAGAAATCTCTACTTTGCAATTTCAAAATAATGTGGTAAAATTTAGCTATAAGAACAGGGGGATTAATGCAAAGGACGATATATGTAGTGGATGATGTTCCAAGCAACATACAACTTGTAAAGGACATATTCGGCAGAGAGCAAAACCTCATCATCAAAGAGGCGAAGGACGGCAAAGACCTCATGGATCAGATAGAGAAGAATGGTCTACCCGACCTTATTCTCCTCGACCTCATGATGCCTGTAATGAATGGTTTTGATGTGTTAAGTAGGCTAAAAAACCAGAGGAGAGAAGAAAATTACTTTCCTATTATTGTTATTTCAGGACTCTCCGAACAACAAAATATCATAAATGCTCTATCTTTAGGGGCGGATGATTATTTGATGAAGCCATTCTTCATGGATGAGCTCAGGCTGAAGGTCCATAACATGCTAAAACTGAAAGAGCATAGAGAATTTTTAAGCAGATCCCTTGATATTATGCAAGTGGATCGGCTGGAGAAAATCAAGCTATTAGAGCAAACCCAGATTGAAATTACAATACGGTTAGGCCGGGCAGCGGAATTCAGGGATAACGAGACAGGAAAGCATATTGAAAGGATAGCAGACTATGCTGACCTTATGGCAGTAGAAATCGAAATGAGCCCGGAAGAGAAGACAATGTTGAAATATGCGGCGCCAATGCATGATGTAGGAAAGATAGGCATCCCTGATGAAATCTTACTAAAACCGGGTAAATTAACAAAAGATGAATTTCAAATCATAAAACTTCACACCGTGATCGGAAGCAAAATTCTTAGTGGAACAACGGTTGCCCTCCTCGAATTCGCCAGCGAGATTGCGGTTAGCCACCACGAAAGGTGGGATGGCAATGGTTATCCTTTTGGATTAAAGGGAAAGGATATTCCCCTGTCAGGAATGATAGTGGCGGTTATAGATGTATTTGACGCCCTTACATCAGAAAGGATTTATAAAGCAGTATGGTCTATAGAAAAAACCCTTGACTACATAAAAGAGCAACGGACAAAACAATTTCATCCTGATGTTGTAGACGCCTTTTTAAATATTCAAGACAAAATAATAAAGATAAAGAAAGCAAAAGCAGATCCGGCTTTAGCAAAATCAATAATTCAGGGGATTATTGATGGTGATCACGTTGTTGATCAACTGATAGAGAGATGGCGATAGGAAGGTGCAATAGGAGTTCACCATAGAGAACGCGGAGAATGATAAAAATCCCAAATTTCAAACATCAAGTTATAAACAAATCTCAATAACTAAAATTGGAAAATAACAAAAAACAAATTCCAAATAAATACCAGAGCTCAATAATGAAAAATCAAACTCTTGTATTTTGATGTAATTTTATTTGGAATTTTTCATTTCTTTTTGGCTGCGGCTTTGCTGCACCTTCCATGATTATTTAATACTTTTTGCTCCTCGAAAACCAATAAAATTGAGCCTGCTTTTCGGCTGCATATAGTTCCGATCAAAAGTGTATGAATAATCCGATCTCAAATGAACAGTCAAAACTCCTCCCCTGATTACTCTAAATTTTTTTTCATGCTCTTTTGGCATTTCTTCAAATGAATACCAGTCAGAAGTCCATTCCCAGACGTTTCCGACCATGTCATACGCGCCAAACGGACTAACCAGGGCTTTTCTTTTTCCTACCGGCTCTGTGACCAACCCTGAAAAACCGTAGTTAGGTGGACCAAAAACTTTATCTCCCCAGGGAAACATTCTGCCATCAGCTCCTCTCGCGGCCTTTTCCCATTCCTCCTCTGTGGGCAGACGCTTGCCAACGAAATTTAGATACCGTACTGCCATACTATAAGAGATATGAGTTGCGGGGTAATTGCTCTGTCCTTCAGAGTACCGGTATGCGGGGTCAAATTTTTTGTACTGTTCATTGGTTACTTCAAACTTGTCTATCAGGTAAGCATGGGTATAAACTTTTTTGCCTCTTACAGTCTTG
>CBDUII010000271.1:0-4183 GCA_965367285.1 uncultured bacterium | reverse complement strand
CACATCACACATTATATAAGAGGACATTTCTATTTCGCTAAAACAGAGGACATTTCTAAATAGTTTTGACAGATCATTCTGTTTTTTTGTCAAACCAAAAGGGTTTCGCTACAGATCTTGACGCCGTCCCTTTCGAAAAGCTTCTCGGTGGCAAGGGCAGGGCCGAAACCTTGATATATTCTCCGGTACAGAGAAAGAACTTTGGCCCGCATCTCATCCGGCTTCTTCCTGTTGGCGGAGCATGAAAAATTGCTGAAATAAATTGACTGTATTGATATCCGTTTATGAATGTGATAATTTACTAACTGTATTATTTACAGTGAATCTACTATAGTTCAAGATAGAGACTTGAACCAATATTGATCAGAGATTAATGAACAAACAATTTTCAACCCTATCTCAGTGCATCCGTGAAAGTGAAAAAGAATTTTCACAGGCAACCGGCGCATATACCGGGTTGATGAATGAAATACTTGTTGCGGAAAAAATCATATCCCAGGAAGTCAACAAGGCCGGATTATCCGCAATCAATATTCTGGAACAAACCGATAATATAAATGTTCAAGGCGAGGTTCAACAAAAATTAGACGTATTCGCGAACTCCTCGTTAAAAAACATCTTAAAACGTTCGCCGTATTTGTGCGCTATTATATCGGAAGAAGATGAGGAGCCCACGATAATACCCGGAGAAATCGCTAAAGGTAAATACATTGTGTCTATGGATCCGCTTGACGGGTCATCGAATATCGATGTAAATGTGTCTATTGGAACCATTTTTGCCATTTTTAGAAAATTGTCCCCTGGAACAGAAGTGACAAAGGAAGATTTCCTGCAAAAGGGAAAGAATCTGGCAGGAGCCGGATATATTATATACGGTTCCAGTACTGTTTTTGTATATTCCACCGGAAATGGAGTTCACGGCTTTACCCTTGACCCGGGCTTAGGTGAGTTCCTCCTGTCATACCCAAATATGAAAATTCCCTCAAGAGGAACCATCTACAGTGTGAATGAAGGCAATTATAACCTGTGGAGCGAAGGACAGAAAAAATGCGTCGAATACTTTAAAGAAAGTGATAAAGCTACAAGCCGCCCTTATAAAGCAAGATATATCGGGTCTCTTGTGGCAGATTTTCACAGAACCATGCTGAAAGGCGGCATTTTTATGTATCCAGCTGACTCTAAAGCGTCTAATGGAAAACTAAGATTGCTTTATGAAGCCATTCCACTTGCTTATATTGTGGAAAATGCCGGTGGAAAAGCAAGTAACGGCTTTCAAAGGATTCTGGACATTCAGCCGAATGAAATTCATCAACGGGTGCCTCTTTTTATAGGAAGCAGAGAAAACGTGGAATTAGCTGAAAAATTTATTTCAAAGGAAAACAGATAGTCCATCTCTATTTAACTATTTGATTTGCAAGACTTATTCTTAAAACAAAAGCCCCCGTTAGAGCTTCACACGGCTTTCTAACGGGGTAAAAAAAACCTTTTTCAGATTCCATGCTCTGCAGTCCGCACTAAGCTTTTTAACCTTGATTCAAACTAAGGTATGCAAAATAAATTCGGTCAGTTGTAAGCTGGTAGATGACCTTGCCGGGCCAGTACGGACCATTCCACTTTACAATTTCAAAAACCGGCCCTCCCTTTCCAACAGAGTTAGTTTCAGTAGAAGCAACAAGAGAAAGAATCCTGTATTGTTTTCCATGTCTAACAGCAAAGATTTCTTTAACTATCGAAACAACTTCAGGGGTATGTTTGAACAACACATACCGTACCCGCACTACTTTTAAATGATTAAAAGCCCCGACTTCTGCGGGAAAATAGCAGTCGCATACCTCATGAACACGTTGAGGTCTTTCTAATGCAACAGCAAAAGAGGGATAGAGCAGGGTTAATAAAATGAACGTGATAAATAAAGTATTTTTAAGGTCTTCATGGGACCACCTCCTGTATCAGCCTTCCGACCTTTCTTCTTACTATAATATTAGACTGCAAAATGCGTCACAGGGTTCTTTTTTCGTACTGGAATTAGTCGTAAAATATCTAAAAATCAACAACTTAACGCCTATTTTTTAAAAATTTAATTCTCGATAAAACAAAGACCGGCTCCGCCTTTTTATAACGCCAGAGCTTTAAAAGAAAAGCTCCTTTATTAAACCAGGCACTGAACGTATCAGTAATAATTTAAAATTATTGGGTATACTGACTTGCTGCGGATATGTCAGGAAAAATTCCTTCTTTTCTTAATATCTTTTCGTCTCGAAGACTTTTTGTTTTTAACCACCTTTCGTAGACCTTTAATATATCCTTGTTGGTATGAGAAAAACTCTTCTCACTCACCTCAGACAGGATATCCGTAAACACTGAAAAATTTTCCGCCAAATCATGATAAATCTCCCAGAAGACTTTACTGTGTACTTTTGTTTTCATGATATGGGCTAACTGGTTATAAGAAGTACAGCCAACAGTCTTATAAAAATCAAGGCTGACAAGTCTTCTGTAAATGCTGTCAGAAAAAAAGCCTGATATAAAGAGGGAAAAGTCACCCAGGTGTTTAAACCGCTGGATCTGTTCACCCTGATCTGAATTAAGCGCTTTTTCAAGCAAAACAGTAAGTGGTTCCTGATCAGAATTGGGGTCTAAATCTGCATAAATATTATCTGTTACGAGAAACTCTGACAGGAGATTTACGATGTAAAATATGACTTCTTCTTCCGCATGGACATGGAGGTCCTCTGCCGCGGTATTAACCATTTCCCTGAAATATTCCATTGGTTTTTCTTCATTGTAAAATTGTTCTTCATGCATGTGTTTTAACATATCAATCAACTCCTTTTAAAGGTATATTTTTATTGAAATACCTCCTCATATATTATAACGGCATTATAAAAGAAATGCTTTAAAACAATAAAGAAGCAAGAAATATGCCTGTTTTCCCGTAGTGTGGCTTAACTGCATAATAAACAGCAAGTTAATTTTCTGAATAAAGTGTTAAAAACACGAAATTCGAATATCGAAACAAATCCGAATGATTTAAATACAAATGTTCTAAACAAAAAACTTTTTTAAAATTAAGAAATAGTTTAAGCTGTTTCGAGTTTTGAATATTTGAAATTTGATATTGTTTCGGGTTTCGTACTTCGAGTTTCTAATGAACCCGAAGGGCAGAGTTCCACGGGCTTGCCCGTGGGTGAATGTTAAATCGCCCGAAGGGCGTCGAGCAAAGCTCGAAATGGAGAAGGTGCCACGGGTTTACCCGTGGGACTCCACTTTATTTTTCAAAATGATTTACCATGAATAAGAGTGGAAATAAAAACGCGCTTGTTTTATTTGCAAAAGCGCCAATTGCAGGTGAGGTTAAAACGCGTTTGCAGCCGGAAATCACGCCAGAAAACTCTGCCCGTCTTCAGGAGGCATTAATTAAGGATTCGATTTTTATGATGAGCAAAATTAGTGATGTTAAAAGGTTTATCTATTTTCTCCCTGAAGAAAAAAAATATATGTTTGAGAAGTTTACCGATGACTTGCCGTTTCATTTAAATTGCCAGAATGGAGTAGATCTTGGAGAAAAGATGGCAAACGCGTTTCATGACCTTTTCGATAAAGGATTTTTCAGGGTTGTAATTATAGGAACGGACAGTCCGACTCTGCCAAAAGAATATATAAACAAAGCCTTTCTTGGACTTAATGAAGCTGACCTGGTTATCGGGCCTTCTGTAGACGGAGGTTATTACCTTATTGGTTTTAAAGAAAAAGTGTCTCCAGTATTTTCTCCCGTGGAGTGGGGCAGCAATAAAGTCCTATCGCAAACAGAGAAATTAATAAAAAAGCATAATCTGAAGCGGCGAGTCGCCGCAACCAAAAGGAGCTACCGCTCCAGTGATCTAACAGAAAAAACTTGCTCAAAAAACAAGTTTTTACATAGTAATGCTATAACACTATATCTTCTCCCTGTTCATTACGACATTGATACAATAGAAGATACGCGTTTTTTAAAAACCCACCTTCAGCTTCTGTCCCGTTCAGGAGAGGATATCCCTGTTAATACTACGAGCATAGTTGAGGATATATTATAGTGCAGGCGCACAAATTAAGAAAGTTGTTGATATTAAAAAAATTAACTGTCATATGAATTAATCCCACACAGTGGGTTTAATTCCCCGACGTTCTACGTCGAAAAAATTGA
>CBDUII010000270.1:0-4188 GCA_965367285.1 uncultured bacterium | reverse complement strand
AAAATGCCAAAGGTTATCTAGAAAACAGGAAAAATGAAGAACGAAAAAACGCAATAAAAAAACTGGCCAAACTGGAAACAGTTTTTGAAAAGGAAAATAAACATTTATTCAATGAAATAGGCATTGATTTGAGAAAACAGAAATTATATGACGAAGCATCGGACTACTATAACAAAGCCATTTCGATTGATCCTGATGATGAAGCATTACATTATAACCTTGCCCGGCTTTATAGGGACTGCAATAAACATCAGGAAGCCATGAATGTTATTAAAAAAGCGCTGAAAATTAAACCTGATTTTAAAGAGGGTAAGGAGTTTCATGCCAGGCTGCAAGCAAAGTTAAAACCGATGGCTTGAGGGTTCAAGGATTCAAGGGGCAAAGTGTCTAAGTTAAAAATTATTTCTCTCTATAAGACTGAACTGAACCTTCATTTTAATTCTTACGCTAACTTTTTAATCTCTTCATGTATTTCCTTCATTTTTTTTAATCTATTTGCCGGGATTTTCCCTTCTTTTTCCTGTTTTTCCAGAAAATCAGCTACATCATAAAAGTTCCAGCCTTTGAGCTTGAAGTCAGGATTTTTCTTCAGGATTGCTTTATATTCATTTGCAAATTCATCAGCATTTTTACCATCTCCGGTTAAAGCTAACTGTAAAAGATAAAAAGAAATAATTTTATCTGTAACTATTGAAAAAACTTTTTTGTTTTCCATTAAAAGTTTAGCGGCCTCATCAAATTTTAGAGTACATATAAACAACTCTCCTGAATTCAAATATGCACCTGCATAATCCGGTTTTAGTTCTATGGCTTTGTTGTAATCAGAAAGAGCCTCTTCCTTTCTGTTAAGACCACAATACATTCCCCCCCGATTGTTATAGGCACTTGCATAATCCGGTTTCAGTTCTACGGCTTTGTTGTAATCAGAAAGAGCTTTTTCCTTTCTACCAAGCATTCCAAAAACAACGCCGCGATTATAGTATAAAAGATACCAGTTGTTATTAAGCTCCATTGCTCTATTTTAATCTAATAGTGCTGCATCTGGAGTATTGAGCCTTTCATAACATAAACCTCTCATTAAATAAGAATTTACACCATCCGGTTTCAAATCAATAGCTTTTGTGAAGTGTTCAATTGCTTCTTTATATTTACTAAGCTTAAAGAAATAATATCCCAGGTTATTGTAATGAGAGGCAGGTAATTCCTGGCTTACTTTTTCAGCTAATTTTCCGATTTTAGAGAGATCATTAATTCTGGATTCAAGTTTAGATGTTGTTTCTTTTTGGGTTTCTTCCAACGATGAGATACCTTTCTTTATTTCTGCCAGTTCATCGCTTTTAGTTAGGTATAGCGATAGATCATTTTTAATCTCATTTATTATTTTATCCTTATCCACATTTTCACTATTCAACTCATCCGCTTTTTCCGCAAGAGAGTGAATGATATAAGATTCTTCAAGAGATTTTTCCCTCATCTTCTCTATTTCTCTCAAAACCTTTTTTGATTCTTTTAAATCATGTCTTATTTCCTTTACCGTTTTCCTTGCTTCATCCCTTGCCCCTCTAATGCCAAAACCAGAAAGCACTGACAAACCTCCTAAAATGGCTATAATAATACTAAGAGCAATGTATATATCACGATACATCAGGAAGCTTATTTATTAGACCTTCTAACCTTTTTTGGTTGCCTTCATTGTCTGTTTCTTGACGAGTTAATTCTTTATCCAGTTTATGGAATTTATTTTCTAATTCTTTCAGGCCATTTTTTATTTCCTGCAATTCGTTTTGGTTTACTGATTTCTCAGGTTCTTCAGCATATATGGATGTATTTAGTAATAAGAGTATTAAAGGAATTAAAAAATAGACTTTTTTGACTTTCATGAAACTCATGGTAGTTTGTGGCTAAAATTCAGTAGGGGCTAAATCGGAAACCGTTGAAATAATTTACTGTTTTTAAACGGTATTGTAAAGAATTGAATGTTTATTAGAACAAAATTAATTTGCTTAGAAATAAATCAATAATTTGGAGTAAAAAAGAGATTCTTCAGTCGCTACGCTCCTTCAGAATGACACGAAGAACCCATTAGTTGTCATTCTGAGCACAAGCGAAGAATCTCCTCTTTTTGAAGGCTGTCGAATAATTTCCAGAAATCTTTCGTGATATGGGAGATCATTTTTGCCTGGAGGCAGGGTCATATGGAAGAGTTTCCCCGTTTTTAATCTCATCACGTGCTTTTGCGGCAAGTTTGGAAAGAGATTCCTGGGAATTAGCAAAAGCAGTATCCCATTTCTGCTGATCCTTGAGTTCTTCAAGTACAATCGCAGCAATCGCATCCTGCATGGATTCAGGAAATTTGGAAACTTTTGTAAATGCTTCTTCTAATAATTTAGTCATGATAGTAATTTTATTCTAAAAAACAGTAACATTCAATAAAAATAACCACTTGTTCTCAAGCTGCATGAAAAGATGATAATTTCATAAAAGTTTGTAGTCGCCGATGAGAATCAGCTTAAATTAAACCCATTCGCACAAAGCTGAGCTTAGCTCTGTGGGTTACTACGAACTTTTTTAACAGGCTGTATGTTTTCAAAAAAAGAATTGTTAACTGATAATTGCTTCTGCCTTCTGTCCCCCTGTCCCCTGTCCTCCGTCCTCTGTCACCTGTTATCTGACCTCTGCTTCAATATCCACTTGACAACAAAAACAGTATTATCGTATCATGCAACACCTTTTAATTCTTAGCCTTTAAGTCATGCTAAATCAATACGTAGGCGTTTTAATTATGCTCGCCCTGGCCATTGGTACTGCTGTAGGAATGGTCACATTAGCATCTTTATTGGGTCCAAAGAAATCTTTTCCCGATAAAATGGAGCCTTTCGAATGCGGGAAAAAGCCTATAGTGTCACCCCGTCAGCGCTTTTCTGTAAAATTTTATCTCACCGCAGTATTGTTTATCATCTTTGATATCGAAGCAGTATTCCTCTACCCGTGGGCTGTCATTTTTAAAAAACTTGGATGGTTCGGGTTTGTTGAAATGCTGATCTTCATAGTTATCTTAGGTATCGGCCTTTTATATGTATGGAAAAAAGGAGCTTTGACATGGGAATAGAAAAGAATTTAGGCGAAAACATTCTCCTGACCAAACTTAATGATCTTGTTAACTGGGGAAGAAAATATTCATTTTTCCTGTACCCTTTTATTACTGCCTGTTGTGGCATGGAGTTTATGTCGCTGGCAGGACCTCGTTATGATATAGACCGGTTTGGCGCCGCCTTCCCCAGGTTTTCTCCCAGGCAGGCTGATTTAATGATGGTAGTTGGCACTATAAGCCATAAGCAGGCTCCTATTTTAGTCAAAGTCTATAATCAAATGGCAGAGCCAAAATGGGTCATGGCCTATGGCGTCTGTACAGTCTCCGGCGGATTTTACAACAACTATGCTACTGTACAGGGAATTGATACGATTATCCCGGTCGATATTTATGTACCCGGCTGCCCACCCAGACCGGAAATGGTACTGGACGGGCTGATAAAATTACAGAACAAAGTTCAAGGCGAAAAATTTTCCGATCCCCCAAAAGGGCCGTCCCCGGTTACTAAAACTGGAATATAAAATGACGCAAGAAAGGAAAAATATCGAAAAACTGAAAAAGAAATTTGGTGAGACTATTATTGATTCCCACTCTTTTCGCGGGGATGACACTATTATCATTAAAAAACACTCAGTGTTGGATATATGCCGCTTTTTAAAAGAAGAAAGAGATCTTGATTTTAATTTCATGATGGACTTAACGGCCGTTGACTATCTTAATCAGGAGGACCATAACGAAAGATTTGAAGTGGTCTATCATTTTTTCTCCCTTAAACATAATCACCGCATCAGACTAAAAGCCCCTGTTTCAGAATCAGATTGCACAATTGATTCTATCGTCTCTTTGTGGATAGGCGCCAACTGGTTTGAGCGGGAAGCATACGACATGTATGGAATTAAGTTTAATGACCATCCTGACTTAAAGCGAATTTTATTATACGAGGAGTTTGAAGGATATCCTTTAAGAAAAGATTATCCGATCACAAAAAGACAACCTTTGATAGGACCGAAAAACTGAGTGAAACCACTAATTACACTAATTTCACAAGTTAGGCCTTCGGCAACTTTTCTAATGCTCAAATATGTCAATCGATTGCA
>CBDUII010000269.1:0-4221 GCA_965367285.1 uncultured bacterium | reverse complement strand
GCCGCCGATTTATATAAGGAAATAACCAAAATAAAACCACAGTGGCACAGTGATGATCTGAAAAAGGGGATCATTAAAGTGGTGATGACTTCAGCATCCTCGGATGGCCCGGAAATATCTAAACATCATACTAACAAAGAACAGCGCAGGGTTTTGGCCGACAGGATGAAAGACCCGGAAGATGAAATGAAACTGGTTATTGTTAGAGATATGTGGCTTACCGGTTTTGACGTCCCTTCCCTCCACACACTTTACATAGATAAACCAATGAAAGGCCATAACCTGATGCAGGCGATAGCGCGGGTGAACAGGGTTTATATAGATAAGCCCGGTGGACTTGTGGTTGATTATCTCGGTATTGCATCCGACCTGAAAAAAGCGTTGTCATTTTATTCCGATAGCGGAGGAAAAGGCGACCCGGCAATAGCTCAGGAAAAAGCGGTTCAAATGATGCTGGAAAAACTTGAGGTGGTGTCACAGATGTTTCATGGGTTCGCCTATGAAGAGTACTTCCAGGCGGATACTTCGAAAAAGCTATCTCTCATTCTTGCGGCGGAAGAACATATTTTGGGACTTGATAATGGGAAAAAGAGATATATTGATGAAGTGACCGCCTTATCTCAAGCCTTTTCTATTGCCATACCCCATGAACAAGCTATGGATGTTAAGGATGAGGTTTCCTTCTTTCAGGCGATAAAATCCCGGTTGGCAAAATGCGATATCACGGGTGCAGGGAGAACGGATGAGGAGATTGAAACAGCCATTCGGCAGGTCATTGACAAGGCGCTGGTAACTGAAAAGGTTATTGATATTTTTGACGCCGCCGGAATAAAGAAGCCTGATATTTCCATACTTTCAGAGGATTTTCTTTTGGAAGTGAAGAACATGGAGCATAAAAATATTGCTATAGAAGTATTAAAGAAACTGCTCAATGATGAAATTAAATCCCGCTCTAAAAAGAACTTGATACAAAGTAGATCTCTGATGGAAATGCTTGAAAATTCCATCAAAAAATATCACAGCAAGATTTTGACGGCGGCGGAAGTTATTGAAGAACTTATTGCATTAGGCAAAGAGATTCAGAAAAAGGACAAAGAGCCTCAGGAAATGGGATTGTCGGATTTGGAGTTTGGTTTTTATACAGCCATTGCCAATAATGACAGCGCTCGTGAAGTGATGGAGAAAGACAAGCTTAGAGAATTGGCAGTTGTGTTGTTTGAAAAGGTAAAAGCCAATGCTTCTATTGACTGGACAATCAAGGAAAGCGTCAAGGCAAAATTAAAGGTTATTGTAAAAAGAACATTACGGCAGTATGGCTATCCACCGGATATGCAGAAATTGGCAACTGAAACCGTTTTGAAACAAGCTGAATTAATAGCGGAAGAGCTTACGCGGAAAGAATAACCCCTTTCCTATTTGGTTGCGGCTCCGCCGCACTGTGTTATAATCGGAAGCTATGAAATTCAAAATCGCTACTTTAGGTTGCCGGAATAACCAGTATGAAAGCGCTGAAGTCCGCGCGTGCTTTGAAAAAGAGGGATTTCAACCTGTTCCATTCGACAGCAGGGCGGATATTTGCGTGATTAATACCTGTTCGGTTACGGAAAAAAGTAATTACCGATGCAGACAACTTATAAGAAAAACCGTGGACTCCAACCCGGACAGCTTTGTTGTTGTCGTTGGATGCTATCCGCAGTTAGATACTGATGCCGTGAAGTCTTTGCAGGGAGTGGATCTGATACTCGGTAATGATGAAAAACTGGATATCATCGAACACCTGAAAGGTTTAGATGTTAATGAGCTGTTGCAAAAGAATCATGCTGAGCCGAAAGTAATCGTCGGAAATTCGAGTAGTAATACTACCTTCCGTTCGGAAGAGGTGAATCATTTTGCGGGTAAAACCAGGGCATTTTTAAAAATTCAGACAGGATGCAATTATAAATGCTCCTTTTGCGTTATCACTTTAGCAAGGGGGCAAAGCAGAAGCGCGGACATCAGGACAGTTATCCGGCAATTTAATAAGCTTTTAGAAAATGGTTTCAGGGAAATAACATTAACCGGTATTCATCTCGGCAGTTTTGGAAAGGATTTGTCTTCTCCAACCAACCTTGTCGAACTTTTAAAGGAACTGATAAAAATTGAGGGGGATTACAGGATACGGTTGAGCTCTCTCGGGCCTAAAGATATAACTGATGAACTTATTGACCTGATTGCGTCGTCACCAAAGATTTGCAATCATCTGCATATTTCATTACAAAGCGGGTCAGATAAAATACTTCGTTTAATGAAAAGAAATTATTGTATGGAAGATGTCTATGAATTAATGAATAATATTTCGGGCAGGATACCGGATATCGGTATCGGGGCGGATTTCATAGCAGGTTTTCCGGGAGAAACGGATCAGGAGTTTGAGGAAACGTTAGGTGTGGTCAAGGAACTTCTTTTTTCCTATCTACATGTATTTAATTTTTCCCGCAGAAAAAATACCGCGGCTTATGATCTGACTGACCAGGTTCCAAGCAATATCAGGAAACAAAGGGTATCTGTTTTAAAGGATTTGGCACAACAGAAATCCAGAAAATTTAAAGAAAGATTTATTGGGAAAAATCTGGAAGTTCTGATAGAACAAAACCGTGACCCGAAAGCAGGATTACTAAGAGGATATACAGGGAACTACATTCCTGTGCATATATATGGTGTGGATGATTTAATCAATCAAATAATCCATGTTCACCTGTCTTATGTAGAGAACGACACGCTATTTGGAATTGTTTAAAATAAATGGGACGCTGATAAACGCAGATTATCAGGATTTTTTAGTAATTTTTTAATCTGCGAAAATCTGCGTCCAATTTTAGTTTTTAAGGATAAAATTATGGCCATAAAAGCAATAGTCGCTGGTGCAGGCGGCCGCATGGGAAAAAGAATAGCACAGATTATTTCTGAAACAGAAGGTATCTGTATTGCTGGTGGCACGGAAATCAAGGGTTCTGCTTTGGTTGGAAAAGACCTTGGACATGTTATTGGAACAGGGAATAACAATATCAACATCAGCGACAGCCTGGAGAAAATCATAAACAACGGAGATGTGATAATAGACTTCACTGCGCCGGAGGCTACCATGGAAAACCTGAAAGCAGCAGTATCAAATAAAAAAGATATGGTAATCGGTACAACCGGTTTATCAAAGGAACAATTGAATGAAATTAAGGACGCTTCCAAAAATATACGAATAGTTCAGGCGCCGAACATGAGCGTGGGCATCAATGTTTTGTTCAAGCTGATTAAAGAAGCGGCGGAAGCCCTTGGTGAGGGATATGACATTGAGATTACAGAAGCGCATCACCGGTTTAAAAAAGACGCTCCAAGCGGGACAGCGGTAAAAATCGCGGATATTCTTGCCAGAGCAACAAACAGGGATATTAATAAAGTTGCTGTTTATGGCAGAAAAGGAATGACAGGAGGGCGCACGGATGAGGAAATCGGGATTCATGTTATACGGGGCGGGGATATTGCCGGTGACCATTCTGTAACGTTTTGCGGAATGGGAGAGCGAATACAGCTAAGTCATGTAGCCCATAACCGGGATAACTTTGCCCGAGGCGCAATAAAAGCCGCACTCTGGCTGTCTGATAAAAAACCCGGCTTATATGACATGATGGATGTGCTTGGTTTAAAATAAATTCTTCCTTCGTACTACTAATCTGCGAAACGTTGTTTATTTAGCAACTTTTTATGCAACATAGAAAAATAATTAGACAGGATAACAGGATGGACATGATATTAATCCCGTTAATCAGAAATGTCTATCATTTACTCTATCTCAGGTAAAAAGGTTTTAAATTTAAAGGAGTTAAAAATTGCTTTAAATAAAAGGATTTTAGATTTTCATATAATAAATTGCGATTCATTATTATAACGGTAACGCATTTTTTGTAAGTTTCTCTCTGATGGTACTTTTTTAGATAATTTGTTATCTAAAAATCTAAAAAACTTATGATAAGCAAGATTTATAAATTATCCAGTTTTTCCTGTTCATCCCGTCAAAAAAAAACAGGTGATTATGGTGAAATTTGGTTGTGGCCCCTGGCCACTCTGTGGTAAAAATCATGATTTTCAGCAAGTCGGAACACCAGGAAATACGACGAAATTTCCCGATCACAAAAAAATTCATCTTCTTCAACAACGCAGGGGTGGCGCCAATCAGTCTGCCGGCAATGA
>CBDUII010000268.1:0-4238 GCA_965367285.1 uncultured bacterium | reverse complement strand
GATTAGAATAGGCAATGCCATGAGTTTTGTAACAATATTCGGATCCGCGGTATTGCCGATAAAAGAGGCTGTAGCGCCAAGGGCGATAGTGGCAATAATAGAACCGCAATAGGATTCAAAAATATCCGCTCCCATTCCCGCGGTATCGCCGACACAGTCGCCAACATTATCCGCGATTACACCGGGGTTTCTGGGGTCGTCTTCCGGGATCCCAGCCTCTATTTTTCCCACCAGGTCTGCCCCGATATCAGCAGTTTTTGTATATATGCCGCCTCCAACTCTGGCAAACAGGGCAATAGAACTGGCGCCCATGGCAAAGCCGGTGATAATCATTACGGAAGGATTATGAAAAAACCAGAAGAAAGTCCCTATTACGATAAGGCCGAGGCTGGCTACGGATAATCCCATAACAGCGCCGCCCGAAAAAGCGATATTCAATGCCTTGGCCTGCCCATCTGAATTCGCAGCCTGGGACGTCCGCACATTGGCCTTTGTGGCCGCGGACATACCAAAATAGCCCGCTAACATGGAACAACCGGCGCCTACGAGAAATGCCACACCAGTCCAGAAATCTATGAAAATGGCCAGCAGACCAAAACCTATTCCAATTAAAAATTTTAAAAAGTTGTAATCTCTCTTTAAGAAAACCATGGGGCCTTAATGGATTGACTCGGCTATTTCCTTCAATTTATCTGAACAGGCAGGCTGGTCTTCTATATAGTTGTAAATTTTCCAGGCAGCGAATAAACCGTAGATTCCAAGAAAAGGGGCCATGTATGCTAAAAATGACAACATAATTTAATTCTCCTTTGTAAAAAAATTAGTTAATTATTATGAACCGCCGATTTCACAGATGGCACAAATTTAAGTAAAGATTCTTTTTTTATTTTTAAAAATAGTCAATGAAATCTGTGTAATCAGTGGATTAAGTCTTTATTTTAAAAAATCTTCTATTTTCTGAACAGCGATATTGATGGACTCTTTCAAAGTGATCTTTTCTTCTTTTGAAAAAGGGGTCAATACCCAGTCCGATATATCTGAGTTATCCTCCGGACGTCCTATTCCAACTCTTATTCGTGAAAAATCCCTGCTTCCGAGAGATTGAATAATTGACCTGATACCCATGTGCCCTGCATCGCCTCCTCCTGTTTTCTTTTTAACCTTTCCGAGCACCAGATCTATATCGTCATGAACAACCAGTAAATCTTCAGGTTCGACAGAATATTTTTTTAAAATTTTTTTTACTGCCGCCCCGCTGAGGTTCATAAAGGTAAGCGGTTTTATAATGAGAACGTCAACGTCCTGAACGACGCCCTTACCGAAAGCTGCTTTATATTTAACATCTTTAACAGGAATACGGTATTTTTTTGAAAATTCATCAACAACCATAAACCCGGCATTATGCCTTGTTTTTTTGTAATTATTTCCGACATTGCCAAGACCAACAACAATCTTCACGTAAATACCTTTTGGAGTTCTTAAAAAAGGCAGGAGAGAAAACACGGATCTCAATATTCCTACAACTTATTTAGTTAAGATGCTTTTTGGCTCTATTCCATTGAGGCTCGCACGGAATGAAGGAAGGAGCCCTGCTTTTTCCTACTTCTTCTTATCTTTTCCCTTGTCTTTCTCTTTATCTTTTTCCTTATCTTGCCCCTTATCGCCGGCAGTCTTTTCTTTAGCATCCTCAGCAGGAGCTTCTCCAGCAGCAGCCGCTTCTGCCGCAGCTTCCTCTTCTTCTGCTTCCTTACTCTTTTCAGCTTCAGGCAAATTGACCGAGCAAATAGTTTTATCGGGGTTGCTAAGAACGGTAACGCCGTCAGGCACTTCAATATCCCTCACATGCAAGTTATGTCCCACATCCAGATTAGACACATCGATTTTAATAGCCTCAGGGATAGATTCCGGCAAACATTCCACTTTTAGCTCTCGTAAAATGTGAGTCAGAATGCCCCCCATTTTAATTCCAATTGGTTGACCTGTTTCCTCGATAGGAACACTAATTTTTATTTTCTTTTTCATAGAGATTTCAAATAAGTCCACATGTAGAAAATCTCTGGTAATTACATTCCTCTGGAGTTCTTTAATAACGACCTTCCTGTCTTTATTTTTTTCTACCTTGAGATTAAAAATCGTGTTGGCTTTTGCTTTTTGCAGAAGCCTGGCCATATCTTTATGGTTAATAGTTACCATAAGATTCCCTTTATTGCCGTAAACTATCCCCGGCATCAAACCATTTCTTCTTAACTGCCTTGCTTCTCCTTTTCCTGTTTTAGTTCTTAAGTTCCCCTGTAATTCTAATTCTTTCATAATAAATCCCTCTGTTTAAATTATTTTTTTAAGCCGCGCTGTTAATCAAATAAACAACTGACGGAACCTTCTTTATGAATTCTTCTGACTGCTTCTCCTAAAAGCGGGGCAATAGACAGTATCTTGATTTTTTTACAAACTTTTTCTTTCCCGTTTAACGGGATTGTGTTAACAACAAGTACCTGTTTAATGTTAGAATCTGATAGCCGCTCTACAGCCGGACCGGAAAGAACCGGGTGGGTACATGTAGCATATACTGTCCGTGCGCCTTTATCAAGCAATGCCTCTGTGGCTCCTGTTATTGTTCCTGCCGTATCAATCATGTCATCCACAATAAAGACGTTTTTGTTATTAACATTTCCTATAATATGCATTGCCTGCGCGACACCCGGTTTATCTCTTCTTTTATCAATTATCGCCAGTTTTGCCGAGAGCCTTTTAGCAAACGCCCTTGCTCTTTCAACACCCCCTGCATCAGGTGAAACAACGACAAGATTTTTTAATTTTAGACCTTTAATATATTTGACTAAAATCGGCATAGCATAAAGGTGATCCACGGGAATATTAAAAAAACCCTGAATCTGGCCTGCATGAAGGTCTACGGTTAAAACCCTGTTTGCCCCTGAAGAACAAACCAAATCCGCTACGAGTTTAGATGTTATGGGAACACGTGGTTCAGTTTTGCGGTCCTGCCTTGCATAGCCATAATATGGTATAACTGCCGTGATTCTTCTTGCTGAAGACCTTTTTATAGCATCGATCATAATCAATAATTCCATGAGATTTTCATTTCCGGGATGGCAGGTGGACTGAATAATGAACACATCCCTTCCCCTCACATTTTCCTGAATCTTGACCATAATTTCGCCATCGGAAAAATTAGTAACATTAGACTTCCCGAGCCGGAGGTTAAGATATTTGCAAATTTCTTTAGACAGAGCCATGTTCGACCTGCCGGAAAATAATAATAATTGCTTGTCCATAGTAAACAAAAGGCTTTTGTATTAAATTTGTTGTTCGCCTTAGCTGGGGCGGGAGGGTTCGAACCTCCGAATGCGGGAATCAAAATCCCGTGTCTTACCGCTTGACGACGCCCCAAATTTTTTGTTCAGGGTACAAATCTGCATAATAAAAAAAATGGAAAAGGAATTTAGAGCAAGATTAGCTGTGGATTATGCGTCCAAGGAAACTCTGGTTAAATATCCCTTTAGTTATGAGCTTTCCTGCGAGGTTTTATATTCATTGAGTACTTTATCTTCGATCATTTTCCGGGTTTCATTATTTATGGGGTGAGCTGTATCCTTGAATGTCCCATCTTTTCGTTTTCTGCTTGGCATGGCTACAAAAAGCCCCTTGTTTCCATTAATGATCTTGAGGTCTCTGATAACAAAGCAGTTGTCAAAAGTAACGGTTACAAAAGCTTTTAATTTATCTTCATCAACAGGATATACTCTTACTTCTGTAACTTCCATGGGATCCCCTCTCCAAAGCTAATTTATTGATTGATTAATTGTTTCCGCCAAAAAAACTTGCCACTCTTTATTAATTAGTTTTGTTGTCGCTTTGCGAGCTGTTTCCTGTTGAAGATAAATACCAAACACTGACGATCCGCTTCCTGAAACCAGGGCACCCACTGCCCCTGAATTCATTAATTTCTTCTTAATTTCAGTCAGGGCCGGATACCTTTTGCACACAACTGTTTCTAAATCATTATATAAATAAGAACCTAATTCCGCAATTTTCCCCTTTACTAACAGAGAACGTAAAATATTAATATCTTTTGAGTTTGATGTCAACCCGAAATTCAGCTCTTTATAAATAGAACCTGTTGAGACACAAATGTTTGGGTATACCACGACTACATGACTATTTTACATTTTTTTAAATGAAGTTAGAGTTTCTCCACGCCATTTCCCAATAGCCGTCGG